>JAVHQG010000235.1:0-13645 GCA_036171035.1 Bacteroidales bacterium | reverse complement strand
TTTTCAAAACCAGAGTAACGAAATTATTGGCGTTTTCTTGCTGACACTATTTAAACGAGTGGGTAATAAAATTAAAATAACCAATAATAAACACTGATGGCAATAATCAGCTCTATTTTCTCGTGGCTCACTGTTAAACGAATGTCGCAGATTGATCTGTTTAAAAGATATCCGATAGAAACACAGCAGGAAACACTTTTTAAATTACTCACTAAAGCCAAAGATACCATATATGGTCGGCAATTTCATTTTTCATCAATAAAAAAAATTGAACAATATAAAGAAAGAGTACCTATTATTGACTATGAAGGGCTTAAGCCTTATGTGATACGTTTACGGCAAGGTGAAAAAAACCTTACTTGGAACGGAGAAATAAAATGGTTTGCAAAATCATCAGGCACAACATCCGATAAAAGCAAATTTATTCCCGTAAGCAAAGATGCTCTCGAAGATTGTCATTTTAGAGGTGGCAAAGATATTCTTGCTATCTACACGCAAAATTATCCTGAAACAGAGATTTTTTCAGGTAAATGCCTTGGATTAGGAGGGAGTAGGCAGATAAATAATTTTAATAATGATTCCGTATATGGTGATCTCTCCGCAATCCTCCTTCAAAATCTTCCTTTTTGGGCTGAATTTATCCGTACACCAAGCCAGAGCATTTCACTTATGGAAAAATGGGACGATAAGATAGAACAAATGGCACAAGCTACCATTAAGGAAAATGTAAGACAAATTGCAGGTGTACCCTCATGGACACTTGTTCTAATAAGGAGAATCCTTGAAATTACCGGTAAAAAATCTTTGCTCGAAGTGTGGCCAAATCTTGAACTTTTTACACATGGTGGCGTAAGTTTTATTCCATACAGAGAGCAATTTAAAGAACTCATCCCGTCAACAAAAATGCACTATCTTGAGACATACAACGCATCTGAAGGTTTTTTTGGACTTCAGGATGATCCGACAAAAGATGATATGTTGCTAATGCTTGATTATGGGATTTTCTACGAATTTATTCCTATGGATGAGGTTGACAAAGAATATCCGAAAACACTAACGTTAGGAGAAGTTGAATTAAATAGAAATTATGCCTTGGTCATCTCTACGAACGGTGGTTTGTGGCGTTATATGATAGGTGATACAGTAAAATTTACTTCTGTTTTCCCTTTTAAAATACAGATTACCGGACGTGTAAAACATTTTATTAATGCGTTTGGAGAAGAGCTAATTATTGATAATGCAGAAAATGCGCTGAAAGTTGCATGCGAAAAAACAGGTGCTTTTATTAGCGAATATACGGCCGGTCCGGTGTATATGGGAAAAAATCAAAAAGGAGGGCATCACTGGCTGTTTGAATTTGAAAAAGAACCTGACAACATGGAATATTTTATGGAAACATTAGACAATGCCTTGAAAGCTGTAAATTCAGATTATGAAGCAAAACGATTCAAAAACATGGCACTCGATTTCCCTATGCATACAATATTGAACCATGGGATATTTCATGAATGGTTGAGAACTAAAGGAAAACTTGGAGGACAACATAAAATTCCAAGGCTTGCGAATAACAGAGAATATATTGAAGAGCTTTTAAAAATGGTTGAAACCATATAAATTTTGAATATAAATTTTACATATAATCACTCATACCATTTTTCGTATAACAGTATTTTATAAACTGAAATAAACTGAAAACAATATTAATTATATCAGCCCTACTTCTTTCCCTCAATGATACAGGGTTTGATTTAAAATATATATATTCGTTTACCGTAAAAAGCAACAGTTTTAAAGTTGATATGCTTGGCAATATCTATACGATTGAAGATGGTACGCTTGTAAGATATAGTGAAAGCGGTGAAAAGCTGAAAGCTTATAATAATAAATATTTAGGAACAATTAGCTATGTTGATGTTTCAGACCCATTCAGAATTGTACTATTTTATAAAGATTTTAATCAAGTGCTTTTCCTTGATAATTCTTTAGCCGAAATCATGAGTCCTATTAAGCTCGATCAACTTAAAGTTGAGCAAACAGAGATTGTTTGTTCCTCGCCACAGGGCGGGTTTTGGGCGTTTGACAGCTATGGTCAGAAATTAATCTATTTTGATAAAAATTTACAAAAACAGCAGGAAAGTATCGGATTAAATTCCATTATTGGTACAGGAGGAAAACCAACCGAGTTAATTGAAAAAAATGATTTTATTTATCTATACATACCTGAAACGGGAATCCTTGTTTTTGACAGGTATGGTGCATATTTTAAAACTTTGTTTTTGGGAAAAATAACAGACTTTCAGGTATCTGACGGAAAAATAATTTATCAACAAGGGAATTCCATTTTTAAATACGATTTAAACTTTATTTCTACAACAAATATTGACTTTCCGGATAGTCTCAAAAATGTTACCGCATCAAATATTTTAAAAGATAAGATTTACATATTACGAGAAAATAAAATATCTGTTTACCGCATTAAAGAGCAGTAAAAGCCTCTGCCCAACTACCTTTTTTTGTTTCATGCTCTAATGCTGATTGTAACATTTTCAGAAAAGTATTACGTGGTATTTCAATTGCTCCAAGGCTTACCAAATGAGCAGTGTAAACCTGCGCATCAATAAAATTAAAATTCCATTTGAGCAAAGTCTGCACCAGACTCCAAAGTGCAACTTTTGACGCATCTGCTACGTGATGAAACATTGATTCACCAAAAAAAGCTTTGCCAAGCGAAACGCCATATAACCCACCTACGAGTTGATTCTTATAAAAAACCTCAATCGAATGAGCATATCCTTCTTTATGCAATTGGATATATGCAAGATACATTTCTTCTGTAATCCATGTCCCATCTTGCCCTGCACGTTTAGTTCCTGCACAATGTCTCACAACTTCAGAAAAGTGAGTATCAGCAAAAATTGTAAATTTATTTTTTTTGATTGTTTGTAAAAGACTTTTTGAAACTTTCATTTTTTCTGGAAAGAGAACAAGTCTTGGTTCAGGCGACCACCACATGATTGGTTCTCCATGAGAATACCATGGGAAAATGCCTTTGGAATATGCTTGTAACAACGTATCTACTTCGAGATTTCCACCAAATCCTAAAAGTCCGTCATCATCGGCTTGTGAAGGATCAGGAAAAAACAATTTTGAATCAGGCATTGCATTTCATCACAAATAGCTACCACAAAATATTTCCAAAAAATTAAAAATATCCCTCTTTTTTCCGATCTTCCATAGCAGCTTCCGATCGTTTATCGTCTGCACGTCCTCCGCGCTCAGTTGAACGTGTAGCCGCAATTTCAGAAATAATCTCAATAAGAGAGTTAGCTTTTGAAAGCGTTAGTCCCGTGCAAGTAATATCGCCAATAGTACGACATCGCACATCACATGTTTCGAGCTTTTCGTTTGGTTTAAGTGTCATAAATGGAGCATTTGCAAGCCACATCCCATCACGTTTAAAAATCTCGCGTCGGTGGGTAAAATATAAATTAGGTATTTCAATGTTTTCCATTAGGATATACTGCCACACATCAAGTTCTGTCCAATTACTGATAGGAAATACACGAAAATGTTCGCCCATATTTTTCCTACCATTAAAAATATTCCATAATTCCGGCCGTTGATTTTTTGGGTCCCACTGACCAAACTCATCACGGTGAGAGAAAAAACGTTCTTTTGCTCGTGCTTTTTCCTCATCGCGTCGACCGCCTCCGATACAAGCATCAAACTTCAACTCATCAATGGCATCAAGTAATGTAACCGACTGCTGTTTATTACGACTTGCATTAACACCGGTTTCTTCCGTTGCACGACCGGCATTAATAGTATCTTCAACATATTTGATTACCAGTCGCACATTGTATTTGGCAACAAGTTCATCACGAAAAGCAAGTGTTTCTACAAAATTATGACCTGTATCAATATGAAGTAGTGGAAATGGTACATTTGCAGGATAAAAAGCCTTTCGGGCAAGGTGGAATAAAATTATTGAATCTTTACCACCTGAAAAAAGCAACGCAGGATTCTCAAACTGAGCAGCAATCTCACGCATTACAAAAATTGCTTCATTTTCTAGTTCGTAAAGATGACTTTTTGGGAGCATGTTCCTATATTTTTTCGATTATTTTTTATATTGATAGTTATTGGCTATTTTTCATGTAATCCACATTCTTTTTTTGATTCATCTTCCCACCACCAACGACCTGCACGAACATTTTCGCCCGATTTCACAGCTCTGGTGCATGGTTCGCAACCGATACTTACAAATCCTTTATCATGGAGTAGATTATAAGGTACATTTTTTTCTTTAATATATTCTATAATTTCTTTCAGCGACCAATTAATCAGTGGATTACATTTTACAAGATTTCGCTGTTCATCCCACTCAAATATTTTCAAATCTTTCCGTGCAGTGGATTGATTTGCACGCAAGCCGGTAACCCAGCACGAAGCTCCTTGCAATGCTCGTTTCAATGGGGCAACCTTGCGAATATGGCAGCACTCTTTCCTGTTTTCGATTGATTCATAAAAACTAAATGGTCCTTTGGCTGAAACGAGGGTTTCAATTTGTTCTTTTTCAGGAAAATAAATTTTTATAAATTTTTTATATTTTTCAAGGGTTTTGTTAAAAGTTCTTAAAGTCTCATGAAATAAGCGACCCGTATCAATTGAAAAAACAGAAATCTTCAAATTTTCAGTAAAAATTATATCGGTAATCACTTGATCTTCCTGCCCAAAACTGGTGGAAAAAACAACATCATTACAAAATTTATCAGCAACATAATGCAATAGCTGTAATGCTGAAAAGCCCTTTGTTTCAGCTTCTAGTTCATGGATAATGTTTTTATTGAAATCAACCATTATTTAATTATTATCCTCTTGATTTTTCTTCTGGTCCACATGGTATTTCTTCGTATTACTACTAGCATTCGTCCCCAACGAATGATAGACCAAAGGCGTTCGTGAAGAAAATATAAAAACATTTTAGAAAATACTTCAATTGACCCTATTGAAAATGCAATCGTAGCTTTGCCGGAAATGATATATGAAATAACAATCGTATCCGCAGTTCCTACGATACGCCAAGTAATAGCCTTAATAACACTTTTAATCGGTCTGTCGCGAACAGATGTAAAGGCATCTTTTTTCTTGTTGAAAAACAACATGTAAGTCTTTTCTCTTAAAATAAAGTATCCTTATGGATGATGGTTACAAAGGTAAAAAATAGCAGTATATAAAAAAATGAGTAATAAAGATTAATTTAAAAACACAGGAATCATCCATGAAAAGACCTATTCATGAATAAAATGGAACATTCTGCTCCATCTGATTTTACCCAAAAAGCTGCCATCAGGATCTATAGAAAGCCAAATAAAAACTGCTTTTCCCACAATGTGATCTTCCGGAACAAAGCCCCAATAGCGTGAATCTGCTGAATTATGACGGTTGTCACCCATCATCCAATAGTAATCCATTTTAAACGTATAAGTGTCAGCAAGTTTATCGTTGATGTAAATTTTATTACTGTCGAGCCTGATTTTATTTCCTTCGTACAATGAAATTGCTCTTTCATATAATGGCAGATTATCAATTGTAAGCTTAATTGTTACACCTTTTTTGGGAATCCACAGAGGACCAAAATTGTCAACATTCCATGAATATTTAGCATTATGAGGAAAAATATCAGGATCTTGCATCCCTGCCGGAGTCTCAATTTTAGTGATTTTTTTGATATTGGGATACTCTTTTAATTTGGCAACCGCCTCGTATGTGAGGGGCAGAGCATGACGACCTTTTGCAAAAGAGTTTTTGCGATCAGCTTGAGAAACACCAATTTTGTCTAAAACTTTATCATTGATTTTTGATCCATCTGTTTCAATCATGTAATTATACTGCATCCTGTCAAACAACTGTTGTCTTTTTCCGTTGATATAAACCTGTCCATGGACAATTAAAAGAGAATCGCCGGAAATGGCAACACAACGTTTGATGTAGTTTTCACGTTTATCGGCTGGTCTGGCAACAATTTCGCCAAAGGGTTTTTCGCCTGTCATTGGATTTGTTTCCCATAAGGCTTTTCGACCGAATGCACGTACCAACTGATAATAACTGGCTTCCTGCTTTCTTAGGCACACTGTATCGCCTTCAGGGAAATTAAATACTACAATATCATCGTTTTTTATTCTCGATAAACCCGCAAGTCTGTGATAGGGCCATTTAATCCATTCCAGATATGATTTTGTAGTTTCTGTAAGTGGTAGCGTATGATGAGCGAATGGAAACGATAGAGGTGTATTGGGTATTTTAGGACCATAACTCACTTTACTAACAAATAAATAATCACCGATGAGCAGCGTTTTTTCCATTGAAGATGTGGGGATTGTAAATGCTTCGATAAAAAACATTCTAATAAGCGTAGCAGCAACCACAGCAAAGATAAGTGCATCTATCCACTCCACAACTTTTGTCTGCTTTTCTACACCCCGTTTTTTCCAAAAAGCCCAATGTACTTTTTTTGTAACATAAACATCAAATAATACAGGCAAGCCTAGTAATAAAAAATAATTCCCAATCCAAATAGTCCACAATAAATAGATGATACCTGCAATACCAAATTTTATTTTTGGATTTTTCAAAAAAATCAATTTTTCTTTAATCGAATCGAATATTTTCATTTTTTAATATTAATTTTTATTCCGTTATTCGTATAAACATCTTAATAATTAATTTATTATTCAGTGGGGCAAATTTATGGAAAATAATCAATGTGTAATTTTTTTGCAATTATATTTCACGTTTTCTGCCATTATTTATACATTTAGCTTTTGGCATAACAGTTGACAAAGAAATAGAAATAATTTTTTTTATTATGATGAATTACCTATTTGCAGGATTAAGGGGGAATGGAGATGTTATTCCTATTACAATAGAAACCACAAATGACCCATTACAGAAGGCACAGACCCCTGACATTTTGTCAATATTGCCATTACGGAATACCGTATTGTTCCCTGGAATTGTTTTTCCAATAAGTGTTTCCCGAAAAAAATCAATTAAGCTGTTGAAAGAAGCATATGAAGATAATAAAGTTGTGGGGACAGTTGCACAAAAAGATCCTAATGTTGAAAACCCGGAAATAAAAGATATTAATGTCATGGGAACGACAGCACAGATATTGAAAATTATTGAAATGCCCGACGAAACTACAACTGTTATTATTCAAGGCAGACAGCGTTTTAATATTGAAAATTTCACAACAGAAACGCCCTATTTTAAAGCAAAAGTTATTTATCTGGAAGAACCAACTTTGCCTGAAAAAGACAAAGAATTTGAGGCTATGATTAGCTCAATAAAAGACCTTTCACTAAAGATCATTAGCTTATCACAACAAATTCCACCGGAAGCCTCTTTTGCTATTAAAAGCATGAACGACTACCCATTCCTGATGAATTTTATATGTTCCAACAGTGACATTAAATCTGAAGATAAACAGAAATTGTTGGAGACTGAAAGCATCAAACAACGGGCAATTTTGTTACTTGGGTTTCTTGGGAAAGAAGTACAGATGCTAGAATTGAAAAACAATATTCAATCTAAAGTAAAGACAGAACTAGACAAACAACAAAAAGAATACGTCTTGCATCAGCAGATAAAAACTATTCAGGAAGAACTAGGCGGAAATCCTGTAGATAAAGAAGTTGAAGAGCTAAAGAAAAAAAGTAAAAAGAAAAAATGGAGCAAAGAGATTGCAAAGATTTTTGAAAAAGAAGTCGATAAATTACAAAGATTAAATCCGGTTGCAGGCGAATATTCTGTGCAATTGAATTATTTACAAACAATCATAGAACTGCCATGGAATGAATATACAACAGATAAATTTGATTTGAAAAATGCACAAAAAATATTAGATAAAGATCATTTTGGGCTTGATAAAGTTAAAGATAGAATTTTGGAACATCTCGCAGTATTAAAATTAAAGGGCGATTTGAAAGCTCCAATTTTATGCCTTTATGGTCCTCCCGGTGTAGGGAAGACTTCCCTTGGAAAATCTATTGCACGGTCATTAGGAAGAAAATATATAAGAATGTCACTTGGGGGCTTGCACGATGAAGTAGAGATTCGTGGGCATCGTAAAACATATGTTGGAGCAATGCCGGGCAGAATTATACAGAATATAAAAAAAGCAAAATCATCCAATCCTGTCTTTGTTCTTGATGAAATTGATAAAGTGGGCAATGATTTTCATGGCGATCCTTCCAGTGCATTGCTTGAAGTGCTTGACCCTGAACAAAACTCAGCATTTCATGATAATTTTCTTGAATTAGATTTTGATCTTTCAAGGGTAATGTTTATTGCAACAGCGAATACAACAGTTACAATTTCTCCTGCTTTGCGCGACAGAATGGAGATGATTAATGTTACAGGATATATTGTTGAGGAAAAAATTGAAATTGCAAAACGTCACATTATCCCAAAACAGCTTAAGGAACACGGTTTGAAAACAAACCAACTCATTATTCCTGAAAAGGTAATTGAGAAAATAATTGAGTTATATACCCGTGAATCGGGTGTGCGTGAATTAGAGAAAAAAATTGCAACTATTATCCGCAGAATTGCAAAAAAAATTGCATTTGAAGAAAAATTTTCAAACACATTATCTCTTGAAAACCTAAAGGAAATTCTTGGACCACAAGAATATTTCCGTGAAGCGTATCAGGGAAATGATTTTGCCGGAGTAGTAACCGGTCTTGCATGGACAGCCGCTGGAGGCGAAATTTTATTTATTGAAACCAGTGTAAGCAAAGGAAAAGGTGGTCTTACACTAACCGGAAATTTGGGAGATGTAATGAAAGAATCAGCCGTGATTGCCTTGGAATATATCAAAGCTCATTCGGATATTCTCAAGCTACCAACTGATATTTTTGAAAACTGGAATTTTCATGTTCATGTCCCTGAAGGAGCTATCCCTAAAGATGGACCATCAGCCGGTATAACAATGGTAACATCCCTTACATCTGCTATTACACAAAGAAAAGTAAAGCCGAACCTTGCAATGACTGGTGAAATAACCCTGCGAGGGAAAGTGATGCCTGTAGGTGGAATCAAAGAGAAAATTCTTGCTGCAAAACGTGCAGAAATTAAAGAAATCATCTTGTCGGAAGAAAATAGAAAAGATATTGAAGACATCAAAGAAATATACCTTACGGGTCTTAAATTCCATTATGTAAAAACCATTATGGATGTGCTAAAAATTGCCTTACTTGATGAAAAAATAAAATCACCAATGAATTTTATAGTACCACAAGAAAAAAAGAAAAAAATAAAATGACTTCCTTGAAGAGTTTTTTTAAAGTGGGTGTGGTTGAAGCGGGTTGCGATGAGGCAGGGCGAGGATGTCTTGCAGGACCTGTTTTTGCAGCAGCGGTGATTTTACCTCCAAATTTTACCCATGCTTTTCTTAATGATTCAAAACAATTAAGTGAGTCGAAAAGGTATCAGTTAAGAGAGGTAATTGAAAAAGAAGCATTAGCCTATCAGGTTGCTCTTGTTGACAACATCGAAATTGATAAAATAAATATTCTCAATGCGTCCATTCTGGCTATGCACAGGGCACTTGACAAGCTTTCTATAAAACCGGCACATATAATTATTGACGGCAATCGTTTTAAACCTTACAAAAAAATTCCTCACATATGTATTGTTAAAGGTGATTGTAAATATTTTTCAATTGCAGCGGCATCGGTGCTTGCTAAAACCTATCGTGATGATTTTATGCTCAAGCTACATGAAGAGTTCCCTCAATTTTACTGGGATAAGAACAAGGGCTATCCTACAAAAAAACATCGTGAAGCGATTAGAAGCACGGGTGTAACAAAATATCACAGGCTTTCATATAAGCTACTTGATGATCAAATGAATTTGGACTTTATTAGCTAATTGTTGAGATACTTTCCTGTGACACAAATTAAAGATTTGATGTCAATTGGTTTTGTCAGATAATCGTCGCAACCTGCAGCACGGCATTTTTCCTTATCTTCCGCCATTGCATATGCTGTCTGGGCAATAATTGGAAGATCTTTACGCATAGCTTTAATGATTTTTGTTGCTTCAAACCCATTCATTATGGGCATTTGAATATCCATCAGCACAACATTAATATTTTCGTGTTCTTTGCACATTTCAATAGCTTCTACTCCATTTTCAGCACGAATCACTTTGGCTTGCGTCTTTTTTAACAATACTTTCAGATATTGAAAATTCACATGATCGTCTTCAACTACCAAAATCAATTTATTTTGCCAGTTAATGTTGTCTATAAAATCTTTGTTTTTTTCTTTTTCTTTTATCTTATTTTCTTCTTCAGGATTATATGGTAAAGAAAAAGAAAATTTAGATCCACTACCCAATTCAGAATCAAGCTTCATTATTCCACCCATCAATTCTACGAGACTTTTTGAAATGGCTAAACCAAGTCCGGTGCCACCAAAATTCTTTGTTGTGCTATCATCAGCCTGACGAAATCTATCAAAGATAAGGATGTGTTTTTCTTTCGGAATGCCAATTCCTGTGTCTTCTACATAAAAATTCAATATATTATTTTCAAAAGAATATCCAAACTCGATATAACCCAATTCGGTAAATTTAATGGCATTCCCGATTAAATTGGTAAATATTTGTTTTAGTCTGATATCATCTATATATATATAGCTTTTATCGTTTGGTAGATCCGTGTGCAATTTCAGAACAATATCTTTTTTTAATTTCAGTGTAATATTCGATTCAAAAAAGCTATATAGTTCGAAGAGTACACTATTGACAGAACATTGCACCGGATGAATTTTAATTTGTTTAGCCTCAATTTTTGAAATATCAATAATATCATTAATAATCTGTAAAAGATCTTTTCCCCTCGAATTAATGATTTCTATAAATTCATTTCTTGAATGGGCTGATAAAGACTCGTCTTTGAGCAAATCAGTAAAGCCAAGAATTGCATTCATGGGTGTGCGTATTTCGTGACTCATATTGGCTAGAAATGCTGTTTTTAGACGGTCTGATTCCTGAGCTTTTTCTTTTGCTGAAATAATCTCATCGTTCCTCATCTGTTTGAATATTACGCCTCCAATTGAATTGGAAAAATTACGTAAAATATTTTCTTCAGATGTTGTCCAATTCCTGATTTTTAGATTATCCTCAAAACTTATGAATCCCCATAATTTATTCTCCATAAATATTGGAACAATAAGAAGCGATAGGATTCCCATATTTTCAAGAAACATTTGTTCTTTGAAAGGAAAATCTTTTTTGGAACCCTTTATTATCTCTCCCGACTTTAATATCTCTAGCCATCTGTCAAGCCTTTGCTCAGAATAGTATAAATTTTGTAAAAGCGGATTATTCAACACAAAATCATTTTCTGTCCAATCAAACTGCTGATTAAAATACGGTTTCAAGATGTTCTCTGAAAAGTTTACATAAATTGATATTCTTGAAAGTTTTGAGGTGTATCCTGTAATGTGTATAGACTTTTTAATAGCCGTATAAAAATCTATTTCAGTTAGCAGAATCCCTGAAGCATGATTTACTCCTTTTAAAATTATATCTGTTGTTGTAAGAATTTGTTCTGCTAGTTTACGTTCTGTAACATCCTGTGCAACACCATAAATTATGCCTTTTTCAAAGATTTTAGCATGAACAGACAAATATCTTATTTCTCCAGATTTATGGTTTACTCTATATTCAAAAGTTTTTGGGGAGGGATTGGTGTCGGAAATTGTTTCGACCTTCTGAAATTCCTTTAATATTAAAGAAATATCTTGTGGAACGATGTATTTATCAGCATACTCAAACAACGACATGGATACGGGTAAAGAGCTTAAGCTGTCTAATCCTATCAATAATTGGTGTTCTTTACTTAGCGTAATTTCACGGTTTTCAACATCTAGTTGCCAACTCCCTATTTTTGCAATTTGATAGACTTCATTTAGTTTCTTTTCATTTTCTTTAAGCTTCAATTCGTTTTTAATTTTTTGTGAAATATCGCAAATAGTAGCAAAAAGGACTTTTTGGTTTTTCAATTGAATCGCCTTGAGGGTAATTTGTGTATCAATAAGGGTATTATCGTTTCGTTTATGTTTCCAGAAAAATTGCTGGTTTATTCCATGCATGGCTGCTTGAATCTTCTCATTGGCTGATTCCATTGATTTTCTTCCATCGGGCTGAAATGCCGGAGATAACTCCGAAGGATGTTTCCCAACCAGTTCTTTTTTTGTAAATCCGAAGATCTCACAGGCTTGTTGGTTACAATCTAGAACAATATCAGTCATGATAAAAAAGCCTTCACTTGAGCTGTTAAACAATATCTGATATTTATTTTCGCTTTCTTTCAGTTTATTTATAATTTGTTGAAGTGTTGTATTGTTTTCCAGTAATTCTATATTCAAATCATGAAACCCTTCATTTTGAGATTTAAAAGACTCAATTTGTAGAGCAATTTCTTGGTTTTTTTCAAGTAATTTATGTTCACCCCATTGAGCTTTTATTTCATGCACTTTCATTCGGCTAATATCGTCAAATAGCAGAATCGTACTACCTTTTTCTATAGAAAATGCAGAAACATCAAACCATTTATCAAACAAATCAGAATATATTTCTTTTCGTTTCGATTGCATATCAATGGCTGTCTCGGCAATCATTTGAAGCCAGTCAAATTTATCATGGAGCAATTCCGGAATGCAATGAGTAGCCGTTTTTCCAATAATTTCGGAATGGTTTAGTTTGGAAAGTTTTTCAAAGATTCCATTGATTTCAATAAACTCAAAGTCAAAAGCTTCATTACTTTTTGTTAAAATTGGCTTGACATGAATGTATGCTTGTGTCAAATTATTAATAAAGCATGTATGATTTTTATCAAAATATATTACTGAAGCTGTATTTGAATTGTTGGCTTCAGTACCAGAATTCGTATTTGGGATGAAGTTACTATTTTGTTGATTTTCCATTAAGTTCAAATGTGTCATCAGGTTTATACAAAATTAACAATTTATTCTTAATCACAATATCAAGAGGGATTTTTTCAAACTAAAAGATTTGTCGTTTTTAAAAAATCATGTAGGTTTGAAGTAAAAAATAAAATGAATTGGTTATACGAAAATGATTACAATAATACAGTCAGATATGTATTAGGGGTTGCCGGGAACAATCCATTAATTTGTTTTGGAATCAATCCCAGCACTGCAGAGCCCAATAACCTTGATAATACATTAAAATCGGTTGAAAGATTATCGTATTCAAATGGTTTTGACAGTTGGATTATGTTTAATGTTTATCCACAAAGGTCAACCAACCCAAACGGGATGGATATTGAATGCAATCAGGAAATTCATCGAAAAAATCTTATATGGCTGGAAAAAATATTGAAAACCAATAAACCAACCTTGTGGGCAGCTTGGGGGACAATCATCGAAAAACGCAGCTATCTGAAAACTTGTTTGATAGATATGGTTAACATAAGCTCACAATATAGCTGTGAATGGGTAACCATAGGGAATATATCAAAAGCTGGTCACCCACATCACCCACTATATCTATCTAAAATCGAAAAAACAAAACTATTTCAAATAGACAGTTACATCAACGATCTCAG
>JAVHQG010000234.1:0-2774 GCA_036171035.1 Bacteroidales bacterium | reverse complement strand
TATCTGACACTGAGTTTTCTTACAAGAATTATATATATTTTTAAATTAAAAAAATGATGTTATGAGTATAAAAAATCGACTTATTTTAATGAATTTTTTACAATTTTTTATTTGGGGATCATGGCTGCTAACAATTGGAGCATACTGGTTTCAAACGAAACAATGGTCTGGAACACAGTTTGGTGCAATTTTCTCAACTATGGGGATTGCTTCATTGTTTATGCCGGCGATTGCGGGCATTATAGCAGATCGTTGGATAAATGCAGAAAAACTATATGGATTTTTTCATATTATGGGAGCAATTGTTCTATTTACTGTACCAATGGTAAATAATCCATCCACCATGTTTTGGGTAATGTTGCTAAACATGATTTTTTATATGCCTACAATTGCGTTATCCATTACTGTTGCTTATTCCGCATTAAATAAAGAAAATTTGAATATAATCAAAGAGTATCCACCTATTCGTGTGTGGGGAACGATTGGATTTATTGTAGCACTTTGGATTATCAGTTTAACTCATTTTGAAACTTCATCGGCGCAGTTTTATGTAGCCTCTGCGTCCTCAATGTTTCTGGGTTTGTACGCATTCACTTTGCCAAAATGTAAGCCTCTTGGGCAGGTGCAAACAAAATCATTTTTTAGTGCACTTGGACTCAATGCCTTTTCACTTTTTAAGAATGTAAAAATGGCTGTGTTTTTTATTTTTGCGATGCTTCTTGGGGCTTCATTACAGCTTACAAATGCCTATGGAGATACATTTTTACATGACTTTGCAAATATTGAAGCTTATAAAAATTTAGTTGCTGTTAAATATCCGGCAATTATTATGTCAATATCTCAAATATCTGAAACACTTTTTATTTTAGCTATCCCATTTTTTTTGCGAAGATTTGGTATTAAAAAAGTAATGCTCATGAGTATGTTTGCCTGGGTATTACGTTTCGGGCTTTTTGCATATGGAGATCCCGCATCAGGTCTGTGGATGATCATTGCTTCATGTATAATTTATGGTATGGCTTTTGACTTTTTTAATATTTCTGGTTCTTTGTTTGTTGAAACACAAAGCGATCCCAGTATCAGAGCCAGCTCTCAAGGTCTTTTTATGATGATGACTAATGGCATCGGTGCTTTTTTAGGAAGCAGAATAAGTGGTATTGTAATAGATAAATATTATGTTCTTGAGGGGGGACAATTTGACTGGAAAGGAATTTGGATTGCATTTGCTGTATATTCACTTATAGTTGCGGTTTTATTTGCAATAGTATTTAAACATAAACACGATGCTAAGGCAATGGAATCACAGGCTATTAAACATTAAACTATGCAATTTATTTGATGTGTGGAGTATGCCGCTAAAATTCATTAAGGTAATTATTTTAACTTATGATAGGAAATTCAACAATTTGTGCAATTGCAACTCCTGGAGGCGCATGTGCATTATCAATAATCAGGATTAGCGGAAAGTTAACTTTTGACATTATTGCTAAAATATTTAAACCATCAGCTAATGGAACGATTAAATTTGAAGATCATCCTAATTCAGTTTTTCACGGGATAATTGTTGATAGCGATGCGATTATTGATGAGGTTTTAGTGAGCATTTTTAAAGCTCCTCACTCATATACAGGGGAGAATTCTGCTGAAATTACCTGTCATGGCTCACAGTATATTCAACAAGAAATTTTACATCTGTTGATAAGAAGTGGTGCCACAATTGCTCAACCGGGAGAATATACGCTTAGAGCATTTTTAAATAATAAGATGGATTTATCGCAGGCAGAAGCTGTAGCTGATGTGATTGCTTCAAATTCTAAAGCTTCCCATAATCTTGCTATGAAGCAGATGAGAGGTGGATTCTCAAAAAAAATACAAACACTCAGGGATCAGCTGTTGCACTTTTCTTCGCTGCTTGAACTCGAATTGGATTTTAGTGAAGAGGATGTAGAGTTTGCCAAACGAAATGATTTAATGGATCTTCTTGTGAAGATAGAAATAGAAGTTAACATTCTCACAGAATCATTTGCGACAGGGAATGTAATGAAAAATGGAATTCCTGTTGCAATTATTGGGAAACCTAATGTGGGGAAATCTACACTGCTTAATATCTTACTAAATGAAGACAAAGCCATTGTGTCAGAAATTCCCGGCACAACGAGGGATGCCATTGAAGACACAATAGTAATGAAAGGCATTTCTTTCCGATTTATTGATACGGCCGGCTTACATTCTTCGCAGGATGTTATTGAGAATAAAGGTATAGAAAAAACTCATAAAAAAATAGATGAAGCACATATTATCTTATATCTTTTTGACATTAGTCAGACTAATATTGAGGATATTCTTACAACAACCGATAATTTTATGCGTCAAAAGGGAAATCAAAATAAAAAAATTATCATTGTTGCAAATATGATCGATAAATTAATTGAACTGCCCGAAAGATTTAAAGATTTACTTCGATATGAGACGGTATTTATTTCAGCAAAACGTCGCGAAAATATTAATTTGGTTGTTGCTTGTCTGATGAATGCAGTTGGTAGCACTGCCTTATCAGAAGGAACGTTTGTTACCAATGCCCGTCATTATGAAGCATTGATAAAAATAAGTGATGCTATTTCTCGTGCAAAAAAAGGCATTGCAGAAAAAATGTCTTCCGATTTTGTAGCACAAGATGTTCGTGAATCACTGCATTATCTTGGAGAAATAACAGGTAATGTTACTTCTGATGAAATTTTAGGAAATATTTTTAGTAAGTTTTGTATCGGAAAGTA
>JAVHQG010000233.1:0-13999 GCA_036171035.1 Bacteroidales bacterium | reverse complement strand
AAACATGTTATTATACACTTTGTTTAACAACATAAAAAAATCCTTTTTAATTACTTAATTTTAATTATGATGTTTGTGTATTATTTAAGAAAGTTATTATTTGAATCAAACCATTTTTCTCATCAAAAGATATCCCCCATAAAGGAGGAATCCCCCATTGTTCAAAACACGAAAAGTATTATAATAAGCATTAATAATGTTATTAAAAGTTTTATTATCAACCCTATAAAGTACATAGGGATATGAACATTTGATTGTTTATATTTTCAATAACGAACCCATATTTTTTATACAACAACCAACTATCTTCGCATATCGAATTTAGATTTCAACAAGCTATAAACAGATTACCAACAAATTATAAACACCATGCCTTATAGAAGATTGCCGAACACAGACAATGCAAGATATCATGCGCTAAAGAAGGCGTTAGAGATGGGTACTCAAATTGCCCCATTTAAACTAGCATTTAGTCAAACATCATTTCAAAAAGTAAAATCATTTATTCCACAATTTGAAGTGGCACTTAATACATATCACGAAACATACGCCAACCAAACGAGACGGAGTAAGGAATATAACGAGCTATACAAAAAAGCAAAATTATATATTTCACATTTTATTCAAATCATAAATTTCAGCATTGCACGCGGAGAGATGCCGGCTAGTTCGCGAACATTTTTTGGATTACAAGAACATAACGCCAAGCTACCTTCTCTGAATACGGAAGCCGATTTAATTACATGGGGAGAAAAGCTTATTAAAGGAGACAACGAACGAGTGTCTAAAGGAGGGAACTACATTACAAACCCAACCGTTGGGAACGTAAAGGTAAGATATGACATGTTTCTTGACGCATATAAAAAACAAAAGTTTTTACAAGAAACTACTTCCGGCTCACTAACCCGAGTTGCAGCTTTGCGATCAAGTGCAGATCAAATTATTGTGACAATATGGAATGAAGTGGAAGAATATTTTAAAAAATTGTCCGAGAATGAAAAACGGGAACATTGTCAAGAATATGGAGTAATATATGTATTCAGGGCTTCTGAAAAGCAAAAAACCGAAATCGAAAGGAATCAAACCAAACTGATTTTTGAAAATGAGATCATGCAGGAAACCAATCTTGCCGAAAATAGAATTAATTTTCTTGAGCAATCACAAAATAATATTGAATCTATAAATAGTGTCTGTCCATAATGTCCGATTTTTTCGTTACTCTCGTTTTTCGAGTCAGTCATTTACATCAGTAAACTCCTGACTTTCAAAACATCGAAAGCCTTAAACTCGAACATTATGAATCAGACACTGACTTTATTGACGAACACTAAATAGTGGATTAACAGCGGGTATTTTGGCAGAAAATTCAAAAAGTTAGCACTGTTTTCCACAAAAAACCTAAAATGCTGTTCAAAAAAAAGAACAGCATTTTTTTTATATTTTTGTTTCACTATTTTTGTATAAATGTTAGACCTAATCAACCTCCTCTCAATTATGAATATTTTACATGTATTCTCGTTTATTTTAGCATCAGGAATAATTATAGTATTATTCGTTTATATTTTTTCGCTTCATAAACAATTAAAGACCAAGAACGACTTCATAGAGTCAATGCTGAATAAAGTGCTTGACAATGCTCAAAACATGAGCAAAGAAGATGTCTTTAGTGCAATGAAAAGCATGAACCAGTTTAATATGCCATCATTATCGAAAGATAAAATTTTGGACGAAAGTGTGCTTTCTTTTGTGTTTGAAGGCAGCAATGATGTTCACTTATTTGCACATTATACGAAAGAAGAAAACATTGCAAATCTGATTATTTCAGAAGGGTTTCGTTTTGCAAATTCGTTTTACAAAACAGCAGAAAATATTTATTTAGATAAAGTTGATTTTGCATACAGGCATCACCTGCACAAGAAATTTGGCAGTTATGTGATAATAATTGGAATAGCAAGGACGGTTTATAACAAATATTTTGAACAGTTAAAATTAACGGATTCGAAAAATATTTTAGTAGAGCAAATAATGGTTGAGGAACTCCCTAAAAAAGATGAAAACTTTAACGAAACATACCTGCTTCCAAGACATTATATCAAGGGGTTTTTCAACTATGAGACTGGCACAATCACGCTAAATCAAGCCTACAATCCAACATACGATTCATACAAATTTGCAGAGAATATTAAGTTGAGGAGCTAGTTAGCAGCAAACAGTAAAATTTATTGCACAATTAATTTTTCACAAATTATTGACTCCTCATTTCTAATATAGAGAAAATAAATTCCTGCTTCCACATTTTTCAGATCAACAATTTCCTGCACACCTGCATATTGCCGTTTATATATTATTTTACCTGAAATATTATAAATTATTATTTCGTTTAATTCATCTGGTAACTGTATAATAAAGTTACCATTTGAGGGATTTGGATACACAGAAATTTTATTAGCAGATTCATATTGATCAACACTTGATACAGCAGATCCACTAATAACAATTTCATCAATTTTTGAAATGCCGACAGCAGTGAGTATTCCTCCATTTATGTCGTTATTGGTTGTCATAAGCCAGCGAACGTAAATTAATTCAGACTGATTTTCGCATTCCGCAGGCATGCTCAAACCACTTACCGCACCTACGGTCCAGTTATTTGCTAATGTCACATTACCAGAAGCGACATTTGCCCATAAACCAAATTCGCCGATTTTATACTGTATTTTAAAATCCACAGGACCACCATTTGTGCCACCAGCTCTTTGTTTAGATGATATTTTAATATTATTAAACCCCGTAGTTTTGAAAAAAATATACCAGTATTTTGTATCAGCACCATTATCCCAACCTGTGGCTGTTGCAGCATAGTCTCCCGAAACCTGACCATTGGTAATTGTAATCGCTGATGTTCCAACACTTCTGATTGCCATAGTAGCATTCAGTGGAGTTGAAACAGTAGGTAAAGTGTCTGCAAATTGACCCGTTATAAAAGACCATTTCACAAGTTCAGTCTGTGCAATTACCTGATAAAAAAACATTGTAAAAGTGATTAAAAAAAATAGATTTTTGTTCATAATGATGAGATTAAAATGATTATTATTTTTAAAATTTATATCCGGCTTCAAACATGTAAAAACGGCTCATACCAAGGTTTCCTTTCGCATCAATATATGTCTCATTTGTCAGGTTTTGTATGCCCATTGAAACAAAAAATTTATCTGAAACAATTTTTGATAATTTAAAATCGACTGTGAAAGAATCTGGATTTTTTATTGTATTTTCATCATCAGCAAACATTCTTCCCGTATAGGAATATGCCAGCATAAAAT
Source organism: Bacteroidales bacterium (assembly GCA_036171035.1). Taxonomy (GTDB): domain Bacteria; phylum Bacteroidota; class Bacteroidia; order Bacteroidales; family GWF2-35-48; genus GWF2-35-48. The sequence goes on along the minus strand of JAVHQG010000233.1, from coordinate 10,676 downwards.
TGCAATATATTGTTCTAAGTAAACCAGAAACACTAAACCTTTGATCGGGTACTTCCATAATATATTTCGCAGTAAGATTTTTTGAAACAAATCGTCGGGTATCGAATTTTTTAATTACAGAATGATTATAGGCGTATGAAGCACTAAACACCAGATTTTCTAATGGTTTATAAGCAATATTCAGTTCAGCACCCATGATTTCGACCTGACTAATATTTTCACGTTTTAAAATTGGCTTTGGCTTTGTTGTTTCAAACACTGTGTCGCCCGTGCCAACGAAATAATGAAAATTGTTTCCCAAAGAATAATATACTGCAGGTTCAACAGTAATTGTTTCTTTAATATTAAAAGTAGATCCTATCTCAAAATTATCAATTGACTCCGGGTTCAAGTGAGGATTTGCAAGCTTAATCCCCTTAGTGATGTTACCATTTCGGCACATATCATCGAGCGTTCCGGGTCTGAACCCATGCCCATAATTAAAAAACAATTTAGTATTATTAATAAACGAATATTGCACTGCAAATTTTGGACTTAAGGCCAGCCACAGTGTATCGCTATAAATTTGATCATATTGAGCTATAAGGCTTGATTGAGCCGATGGTGCTGCAATATTGAAACTTGCATCATGAAATGAAATGGCATCACTTCTGATACCGACAATAAATTTAAGATGATCGTTAAAAAAATTAAATTCATCCTGAAAAAATATCGCATATGAACTTAACGCCCCTGTTGTAGTAACCGTGTCTGTAGATGTAAAATAGAAATCAGAAGCATTCACTGTTCCCATCTTATAATCTACACCAGCAGTAAATTTGTGATTCTGAAAAATATTTTTTGTTGTGGCAAGCCAAATACCATAATCATTACGGTGTGAATTAACTAAATACAACACATATTGTGTAACAGGGAATGGCGGCAATTTATCTGTTTTAAGCTGTTCCTTTTGATTTAAATAATTTTCAAGTTGAAAATATGAATTTGCATCAATTTTAAAATCTCCAATATTTCCTGAATATCTCAAATAAGCATGATTTGTTTTATATCTGTTGTACCCACCTTCAGGATCATAAACCCGAATTCCATCACCCCGTTTATCATCATAAAGATCATATCCTCCTTCAACCCTGTTGCTATCATTTATTGCATAACCAATTCTGCCCCCAATATTATATTCCTTCAGGTATGTTTTCACATCCGTTGAATCGCGCAGATTTTCAGGTCTAATCAAGTATCCGTCACCTTGTCTGTAAAATGTATTTATATTCCAATAAAGTTTTTTCGAAAACGGGAAACTATTTCCTATCCAAAGCCTGCTACCAACAGTATTGCAGGAACCGTAAGAAACACGAAAACTTCCGGCAAGCGTATCACTAGGCTCACCTGTAATAACATTTACTACACCAGCCATTGCATTCCCGCCATATAAAGCCGAACCCGGTCCTTTCACAACCTCTATCCTATCAATGCTTTCCATATTGATTCTATTCCAATTCACGCCTCCACCATCAGCTTTATTTAATGGCACACCATCAAGCATAATTAATGTGCGGGCAGTACTGTTCAATCCACGCATAGTTACGGAAGAATTTTTTGAGAATATTCCGTTTTTTCGATCAATTACCATTGCTGAATTATATTTTAAGATATCATCGGTAGCATCTACAGGTAACTCTTTAATATCATTTTTAGTAATTAATGTTACACTTGCAGGAATATCTTTTAAACCCCTATTTGTGCGAGTTGCAGAAACAATTACTTGTGAAATATTTTTTGTCTCAAGTGAAAGTTTAATATAAAATTTCAACGATTTTCCGGTTGTTAGTGATACAGGAATTTTTATGGTTTTATAGCCAATATGTGAAATTACTAATGTGATGTTACTCAGACCCGTTACATCAATTAAAAATTCCCCGTTTTCATCTGACACTGTCCCCTTTTTTAGTCCCGGTATAAATATATTTACATCCTTCAAAAAAATATGGCGAATACTATCTGATACTGTACCAGAAATCTCTTGGGCAGAGAGATTCTTTGCAACAAAAAAATATATTATAATAAACAAAAAAAACAACTTCATTTACTTCTGCATTTTTAAATCAAACACCACATTCCCATCCCTTCCATTTGTGACAGATAAAATTTTTATTAGACCTCTTTTCCCTGAGTACTGACCCACTGAAACAGCAAAAGGAATCACATAACCCGGTCGCAACATTTTAAATTTTCTTTTCCCAACAGTTGCACTAGTATAATTTGAAATAATCAAACTATCATTATAAGCATCATCAAAATCTTGTGCTGTAATGCTCGTGCTATCATTTTTATATCGGACCTCGTTACGAGGAACAACAAAATTATTTACCAACGGATAATAGGTTGTAGCTTCATTCTCGGCAGGAGAAGAAAAAGTGAACTGATAAGATGGCACTGCCAAATCGCCCCAGTAAGCAATAAAGTTCACCAGATTTTGAAAATATTCAGCACTGTCATTATGAAAGATTCTAGCATCCATAGCATTCATGAAAGAGCCATAGGGACTGGATTGTGCGCCAAGTGTAACAGAATGAAAATAGTTAATCAATCCAAAATTTGAATTTGGATCTTTTTTCAAAACAATATTTGTAGTCGCAGATTTTCCATTTTTATCTCTCACATAAAACGTCCACATTTCATAAGCAGTTGCCCCATATGAATTACTTTTTATATATTTTATGCTTTCTTTATATATTCCACTATCCAAAGCAATTTCACATCCATTTTGAGTTGTAAGCGTTACCTTAATATTTGTAATTGGAGCACCACCGGCAACAGCAGAAATCGCAATCTGATAAGGTTTCCCGATAGGTAATATTTGACCATCAAAAACATATTCAGAACTTTTAATAATATTAATTTGAGGAAAATTCTGATTTGTTTTTTTCTTACATGAAACACATATCAGTAATACAAAAGAAATACGACATGAATATCTAAGCATATCGAACATCAAGCAATAAAGAAGACTCTTTTTCAAATAAATCATTTATTTCCTGATTGTTTTTTTTATAATTAATGCACCGAGGACAGAGCCAACAGCACCAAAAATAAAATGTGTGGAAAATGGATAAATCAACCCTATTAGCAACGATCCAAATGGATACCCTGTAAAAAACATCAATAATTCACGACTAATAGGAATTGAAGCATAAGCCAACCCTCCGGCAATTGCAATAAAAAAATAGTTTTGTTTTTCATTTCTATTGAAGACAAAATCGGCTATTATTCCAGGCAATAAAAATGTTAAAGGCATAAAAGGATTTCCAAAACTCAAAAATGGCATTAATGCAAATATAGAAGCACCCATAGCAGAAATCGTCATAGAATATTTATAGCGTGAGACAAACTTTCCAGCCATAAAAAGAGCCATAAATTCCAAACCATGATGACCCGGAATATGCAAAGGAGTTTTTAATCGTGCATGCAAAGCAACTGCTGCAAAACCAATTAATAGTAAAATTCCGGCTATTGCCCAGTCAGAAATCCGGCTAATTTGAAATGCCCTTAATATATTCTTTTGATACATGTTGCCATTTATATTGTTCATTATTTAAAGCCTCCTCAACTATTAAGGTTATTTTTTTATTTTTCATTACAGGTCGAACCCAGTCTGTTGTGTAAATTAAATTTTCAGTACCCACCGTTTCTCCTGTTGTAGTTTCTATTGTATCAATTTGCAATTTTTCTATCAGCTCAAAACCAGTAAAAACGCTATTCAATTCTCTCAAAAACGGTAGCCACAAAATTCTACCATCGTTTCCTTTATATCGCAATCCAACAGCAGCTAAAGAGCCTATTACACCTGTCTTTTGACCCGTATAACCCTGCAAAAAAACATTTGATTGTTTGGCTAAATCATGTGCATTACTTATATTTAATACAATTTTTTTTGCATTATCGCCCCAATTTTGGATTTCATCATTCATTTCATTTTCAAATGCAACGCACAGACCAGCATCCGATCCAGGGGCAGAATCCACTAATAAAAAGTTGCCACAAAATTTAATAATCTCTGATTTTTTTTCGATATCTGCATCAACTAAAATACAAGCAGAACTGTTATGAGAAGTATAAGGAATATCGGGATGAACAAGCAACTGATGGCGTGTAATACATATCAATTTTGCAAGACCTTCTGATTCTAATAAAGTGCCAAGAACCCTTGCTCTATGACCTGTTCCTTTACTTTCCAGATTATCTGTATCGTCTATGCCAATATAAAGATTCAATATCTAAATTTATATGATTTTGTAATATGCAAGCGACATGTTCCACTATACATATCGTACAAACGTACATATTTTTTTATAATCTTCACAAATTCAATAATAAAAATGCTTTTAAACAGAGAGAGCAAGTGCAGAAAAAATTTCTATTCAAGCCTTTTTAAAACCCTTATTTTGTGACAAATAGATAATTGCCACTACCTACATTTTTATCTAACGTGTCAAGAATTTTACGAACATTATCGTGTAGTCCGGCAAAGAAATAAGGCTGTCCTCCTGATCCAAATTCAATGGTTTCAATGCCGTCATCAATTAAATCAGGATTCAATAGATTTTCAGTTATCTTAAAAGAGTTTTCAGGATGAAATCCCAACTCTTCAGCATAGTCAACAGCACCGTAAATCAAATTGTGCAAAAAAACAATATCAGCTTTTACCATACGCCCAACCTGTGGTTCAAACTTTGCTTTTATATCTTCAATTTCATTTGCATAAATATTAAATCTATACATCGAATTTTTTACTCCCAAGCAGTAAATATCAATCAAATAGGAAGCAAAAATAAATTTCCCTGATGGCATTTGTTTCACGATAAAAACAGTTGCCATTCCTGTCTCTTTCCATCCTTCACAAATAAAACAATCAGAAAAAGGCAAATCCCTACCTTTTGTGACAATATATTTTTCAGGCGATAAGCGTTGATTCATATTTTTAATTTATTAAATTTATTATTCTAATAAAACTATAACTTATAAATGTAGCTATACACGAATTGAAAGGTATTTTTAGCAATGATAATATCAGTTGTAAAAACAATATCAAGAATGAATGAACGACAGTGCTTTTTCAATAGCCTTCTGCAATCCTTCGGGGGTTTTACCACCGGCAGTTGCATAAAATGGTTGTCCACCTCCGCCACCATTTATTTCTTTAGCTGCTTCACGAACAATGTTCCCTGCGTTCAAGTTTTTTTCTTTCGCAATATTCTCAGAAATCATCACGGTAATACTAGCTTTACCTTCTGATTCAAGCCCAATCACCAAATATAAATTTTCAACTTGTTCTTTTATCAGAAAAGCGATATCTTTTACCATGCTTACATTACTTATTTCAATTTTTTCGGCAATCACGGCGATACCATTTTTGACTTGCATTTTGCTGATGAGTACATCTTTTATTTTTAGCACTTTTTCTTTTTCAAAAGTCTCAATCTGTTGCTTCAATTGCACTGTTTCTCTCAATAGCAGATCAATACTTTTTAGAACATCTTTAGAGTTTTTCAAAGCAACTTTTATTGCATCAATAGTATCTATTTGTTCATAAATAAACTCTTCTGCTTTTAATGCCGTAATTGCCTCAATTCTTCTGATGCCGGCGGCGATTGCACTTTCTGAAACAATTTTAAAATAACCGATCTGACCAGTTGCATGCACATGTGTTCCACCACATAATTCAATTGAAGATCCAAATTTTATTGTTCTAACAAAATCTCCATATTTTTCTCCGAAAAGAGCCATTGCTCCACATGTTTTAGCTTCTTTCACAGGTACAGAACGTTTCTCTTCCAATAATAAATTCTCTCTTATTTTCTGATTTACAAACTGTTCTGCTTTTCGTATTTCTTCATCGCTTACTTTTTGAAAATGTGCAAAGTCAAAACGCAAATGATCAGAGCTTACCAAAGAACCTTTTTGTTCCACATGTGTCCCCAAAATACTGCGTAATGCTTCATGCAAAAGATGTGTTGCCGAATGATTGTTTGCAATTGCCATACGCCTTTTAAAATCAACAACAGCATTGAATTTTACTGTAAGATTTTTGGGTAAATTTTTAAGGATATGAATACCTAAATTATTTTCTTTTTTGGTATCAATAATTATAATTTTTTCTCCATTTGCTTCTATATATCCTACATCGCCCAATTGGCCACCACTCTCTGCATAAAAAGGGGTCTGATCAAAAACAACTTGAAAAAACTCTTCATTTTTTGATTTTACTTTACGGTATTTTGCAATTATAACTTCAGCAATCAACGAGTCGTAACCAATAAATTTTTCCTCCTCTATTTCGTTCACGATCATCCAATCATCTGTATCAACTGTTGCTGCATTGCGTGAGCGATTTTTTTGCTGTTCCATACAGGTATTAAATCCGACTTCATCGACAGTAAAATTATTCTCACGTGCAAGTAATTGTGTTAAATCAAAAGGAAACCCGAATGTATCATATAGCTCGAACGCAACAGATCCAGCAACAATATTTGACTTGATTATTTTTGCTTTTTCAATAATACTTTCAAGCATATTTATTCCATGCTCAAGCGTTTTCAAAAAAGCTGTTTCTTCTTCAAAAATAACTTTCTCAATAAGTTGTTGCTGTGCCTTTAATTCAGGGAATGCAGCTCCCATATTCGACACAAGAACAGGAACAAGTTTTGAAATAAATGGAGAGTTAAAGTGCATAAATGTGTAACCATATCGCACCGCTCTACGCAAAATCCTACGAATTACATAGCCCGCTTTATTGTTAGATGGTAATTGTCCATCAGCTATTGAAAAAGCTATTGTGCGCAAATGATCTGCAACCACACGCATAGCAATATCGCTTTCTTTTTTATCGCCATATTTTATTTTGCTCAAATTTGCAATTGCGTCAATTATTGGGATAAAAACATCTGTATCATAATTCGATTGCTTCCCTTGAACCACCATGCTTAGCCGTTCAAAACCCATGCCTGTATCTACATGTTTATTTGGTAACGATTCTAGTGATTCGTCGGCTTTGCGATTAAATTGAATAAATACTAGATTCCAAATTTCAATTACATGTGGATGACCTGCATTAACAAGTGATTTTCCATCAATCTTTTTTCGCTCTACATCACTCCTAATATCTACATGAATTTCAGAGCAAGGACCGCAAGGGCCAGTGTCGCCCATTTCCCAAAAATTATCCTTTTTTGAACCTTCAATAATTCTGTCTTCATCAATATATTGTTTCCAAAAATTGGCTGCATCATTGTCTCTTTCTAACTTATCTTCTTTGCTACCTTCAAAAATTGTAACATACATTCGACTTTTATCTATTTCCATTTTATCTGCTAGAAATTCCCAAGCCCATGCAATCGCTTCTTTTTTAAAATAATCCCCAAACGACCAGTTGCCCAGCATTTCAAACATAGTGTGATGATATGTATCGTGCCCCACTTCCTCTAGATCATTGTGTTTCCCAGATACACGCAAACATTTTTGCGTATCGGCAATTCGAGGAAATTTTACGGGTGAATTACCCAAAAAAATATCTTTAAACTGATTCATCCCTGCATTCGTAAACATTAGAGTTGGATCATTTTTTACCACCATTGGAGAAGAGGCAACAATCTGATGCTGCTTCGAAGCAAAGAAGTCAAGAAAAGCTTGTCTTATTTCGTTTGATTTCATTATTAGAATAAAATTTTTGAATAAAAAACCTGATTTGCAAAGTTAATTTTTTTTAATAAATTTGTTTTCTTTTCAATAGAAAATCTCCTTATCTGATTTCTTTGAAATATAGATTCTAACGTATAGATAAGCATGACAAAACATAAATACAAATTTAATGCAGAATCACTTAGCTTCGACAAAATAGAAGTGAGTTTGCAAAAAAAGCTAACAAAGATTTTACCCTATTTTTTTACCAGCCTTGGAGGTGCTATTGTCCTATTTATCCTTTTTGCATATTTTGTTGATTCCCCTAAAGAGAGAGTTCTAATCCGTGAAAACAAACAACTGCAATTTCAATACGAATTTTTAAATAAACAACTCGATCAGGTTGCAGCTGTACTAAATGATATTCAATATCGTGATGATAATATTTACAGAGCAATTTTTGGTGCAGAACCAATTCCCTCATCTGTACGGCAAGCAGGCTTTGGAGGATCAAATAAATACAATTATCTAAAAGGCTTTGACTTTTCTGAAATAATGATTAAATCGACTACAAGACTTGATATCCTGTCTCGCCAACTTTACATCCAATCTAAATCATATGATGAAGTAGCACATCTTGCAAAAAACAAAGAAACATGGCTAAAATGTATTCCTGCTATCCAACCAATACTAAATAAAGACTTAAAATTAATTGCTTCATTTTTTGGGTATCGAATGGATCCAATTTATAAAACCATGGTCCACCACGATGGAATTGACTTTGCAGCTCCTATCGGCACAGATATTTTTGCAACAGGCGATGGAGTGATTGAAACTGCTGATTATAGCAATGGCGGTTATGGGAATGAGATTATCGTAAACCATGGATTCGGCTATAAAACAAGATATGCTCATTTGAGCAAAATGCTTGTGAATGAAGGGCAAAAGGTTAAACGTGGTGAGATTATCGGAGAAATTGGGAATACAGGCAAATCAGTAGGTTCTCATCTGCATTATGAAGTTCTGAAAAATGGATCACAAATTGATCCTATTAATTTCTATTTTCTTGATTTAAAGCCAGATCAATATGACAAGATGATTGAGCTATCAAGGCAGGGCGGACAGGCGTTGGATTAAGGAATCCGCATGAACTTGTGTGCTTGCAGGGAAATACTCCATTTCGGATTTTGCTTAATATATTCTACTATTGTTGCAATATTTTTTTTGTATCTACTCCATTCCGGTTGCAGAAATAATTTACAGCCAGAATTAACGAGCAACGCATTTTCTTCGGCCCAGATAAAATCACTTTCATCATACATCACAACCTTTAGTTCATTGGCTTTTGCATACAATTCCGTTAATGGCGGATATTTTTTTTTAGGCGATAAACAAATCCAGTCCCACAAGCCGGAAAGCGCATAAGAACCAGATGTTTCTAAAAAGGTTGTGATTCCATTTTGTTTCATCTGATCACATAAAGGATTCAAATTATACATTAGCGGCTCGCCTCCTGTTACAACAATTGCATTTGCACGGCATGCAAGAACATTTTGAATAATCGCTTCAATACTTGTTTGTGTTCCGAATTCCGGATTCCACGACATTTTTGAATCGCACCACGAACAACAGATGTCACAACCACCTACCCGAATAAAATATGCGGCTTTACCTGTATTATAACCCTCTCCCTGAAGAGAATAAAACTCCTCAATAACTGGAAGTGATTTCCCTTCTTTAAATAAAATATTATCCGTTTCACTCATTTATTATCTTTCTAATTCTTTTGCCAGCGTAATAGCAGCAATGGTTCCATCACTTACAGCGGTTGTAATCTGTCTGTATTTTTTGTGTATCACATCCCCAACTGCATAAATATCTTTTTTACTGGTGTGCATTTCTTCATCAATATTAATATACCCCCAAGAATCTACATCTAGGGTATTATCTATCATTTCCAGATTTGGCTTCATGCCTACAAAGACAAAAATTCCGTCTGCTTCATATGTTGATACCTGACCAGTTTTGTTATTCTCAACTTTCAACTGCATTTTTTCTCCCACTTTCTCAAATCCACGCGGTTCTGTATTATAGATTACAGTAACTTTTGGATTTGCCAGCAATTTATCGCACGCTTCTTTATTGGAAGTGAGTTTCTCAAGGTTTTGAATCACGGTAATTTTGGCAGCAAACTTACTGATAAATTCTGATTCTTCAACAGCAGTATTTCCTCCTCCCACAACAATTACTTCCTTATCATGAAAATATTTTGCATCGCAAGTAGCACAGTATGATATCCCTTTTCCTTTCAATTCCTTTTCACCCGGCACATTCAAATATCGTGGAGATGCCCCTGTTGAAATAATAATTTTTTTTGCTCTAATCGTTTCAAAATCATCAATTACAATTTCTTTTTTATCCAAATCCACTTTAGTAACATCAACTGCAACTTTAAATTTTACTCCGGCATTCTTACACTGTTCTGTCATGTGATGTGAAAGCAAATATCCATTAACAGGTTGCTCAAACCCCGGATAATTCGAGACCATATGTGTTGTAGATACCTGTCCTCCCGGCAAGGCTATATCAACTAGAATCGTATCAATTTTTGCCTGCGCAAGATATATACCGGCAGTAAGTCCCGCAGGTCCACCTCCCAAAATAATCACATCACATGTAGTCACAACTGGTTGAATTTTCGATTTAATATTAGCAACTACATCCGACGATAACAATGCGTCTAAATTTTTTATTAGTTCAGATCGCTTTATACCACCCGTTAACATTTCACCGAGCCTTTTCCCGTCTTTATAAAACAGAACTGTTGGTGAACTTGAAATACCCAGCAATGTTGCGAGTTCTCGATTATCCTGACGATATATTTTCAAAAACCGCGCATTACTAGAATAAAGTTCTGCCATTGCTTCAAACTTTGGTGCCAACGCATCACATGGAGAACATTCTGTTGAAAAAAAATCAACAACAACAATCCCTTTCTGAAG
>JAVHQG010000232.1:0-2865 GCA_036171035.1 Bacteroidales bacterium | reverse complement strand
GCCTAGGAATTGCAGCTGATGATTCCGATTGTACTGAAAAATGTATTTTGAGCCATAAATTAATCAACATTGAATGACAGAAAAAGAGTTACAATATATTTTAAGATCTGGAGAAAACGAAAAAGTTGAATTTAAAACCTCTTTTAATAAGGATGTTATCGAAACGCTTGTTGCTTTTGCTAACACAAAAGGTGGAGCCGTATATATAGGAGTAAATGATACTGCAAAGATAATTGGAGTAACACTTGCCCCAGAGAGTTTGCAACAATGGGCTAACGAAATAAAAACTAAAACAGAACCTTCTCTGATACCCGACATGGATGTGTTTGAACTAAATGGGAAAATAGTTGTTATTGCTCGGGTAATAGAATATCCGGTAAAACCTCTTTCTGTTCAAGGTCGCTATTATAAAAGAATAAAAAATGCAAACCATTTGATGAGTGCCTCTGAGGTCTCCGATTGTTATTTACAGGTGATGCAGTATTCTTGGGATGCATATACACGACCAGATGCAACAATAGCCGATTTAGACTTAATGCGCATTGAGAAATTTATCAATCGGATAAACGAAAAAGGTCGTATTCATTTAAATGGGAGTAATATTGAAAAATTACAAAAGCTTAAATTCTTAAAGGACAATTTACCTACAAATGCGGCGATGCTTTTGTTTGCAAAAGATCCATTAATGTATGATATTCACGCTGGCCGACTAAAAACAACCGATATAATATTAGATGATAAAATTATTCGGAACACATTGTTTGAAGTTGTAGAAGAAACAATGCGGTATATTATTAGCCATTTAAAAGTAGCCTATGAAATTTCCACAAAAACAGTTCTAAAAACAACCCAAAGAACAGAAATTTTTGAATATCCACTAGAGGCTTTACGCGAACTACTTCTAAATGCTGTTATTCATAGAAAATACAATAGTCCGATAGATATTCAGATTAAAATATTTGATACTAAAATTACAATTTTTAATCCGGGTGATTTGTATGGTGACATTACCATAGCTGATTTGCATCGAGACGATTATCAGGCCTCGGCCAGAAATAAGATGATTGTTGAAGCATTTTATTTAACAGGTGATATTGAAAAATACGGTACGGGCTACCAACGAATTCGTAAGGCAATAAAGGAATACCCAAGCATGAAGTTTAATTATTGCGAAACCCAGGGAGGATATTTAGTTGAACTAGAGTACGAAACACAAAAAAATTCATCAAGTGCCAGAGATGTAATTTCTGATGGAATAATTGAGAAAAGTGTGGAGAAAAGTGTGGAGAAAAGTGTGGAGAAAAGTGTGGAGAAAATAATTGCAATCATAAAAAATAATCCTTATGCTACACAAAACGAAATAGCTAAAGCAACTGGTTTATCAATACGCGGTGTCGAAAAAAATATTAGTATTTTAAAAACAAAGAGAGTTATTACCCGCATAGGGCCTGATAAAGGTGGATATTGGGAGATAATGGAGTGATTAGATGAAGAGATGATTTGATAATAAATTTATTTGAAAGTGAAGCTTGATAAATTTGTAAGTAATCAGTTGTGAATTGGTTAGAGTGTTGTATTGGTTAATAAAAAATGATTTTGAATTTGATGCTTACATCATGTTTTGTTAGCTTTGTGAATGATTTCTATTGAAAATTGATGATTGAAAAGTTTTTAAAGCAATTAAAAAAGGGAGAGTCGGAAACTGTAGAGTTTAAGAGCAGTTTCAATGATGAAACAATTGAAACTATTGTAGCGTTCTCCAATGCTATAGGTGGAACTGTTTTTATTGGTGTGTCTGATTATGGAAAAATTGCCGGAACAATGTTAGGCAAAGAAACATTACAAAAAATACTTAACGAGATAAAAACTAAAACACAGCCTTTTATTACACCCAGCATAGAAGTGTACCAGGTCGGTAAAAAAGATATAATTTCTATTTCAGTAAAAGAATATCCTATTAAGCCGGTTTCTTTCAGAGGCAGATATTTTAAGAGAATAAAAAACTCAAATCATCAGCTTTCATTAAGCGAAATTTCAGATATTTACTTACAGACTTTTAATACAAGTTGGGATTATTATATTGATGATTTCCATACATTAAATGATATTTCAATAGAAAAAATAGAGAGGCTCATATATCTCTTAAACCAAAGAGGATATGCTGTTAATGAAAGCCCTTTAGAGTTTTTAAATAAATTAGAACTGATAAAAAACGGAAAACCTACGAAAGCATGTTTTCTTCTTTTTATGAAAAACATATCTATTCTTTCCACTATTGAACTAGGCCGATTTCAGACGCATACAATAATAAAAGACAGTCATCGTCTTCAGACTGATATACTGTCAGAGGTTGATGGTGTGATGGATTTTATAAAAAAACACATTAATAAAGAAATCATTATTACAGAAAAAATTGAAAATACCCAACGGTGGCAGTATCCCCTTGAAGCATTAAGAGAGTTGACGCTAAACATGATTATTCATAGGGATTACAGTAGTTCGGCCGATTCAATTGTAAAAATATTTGATACAAGAATTGAATTTTACAATCCAGGTAAATTACCTGATGAAATTACTATTAAAAAATTATTTTCTAATGATTATTCTTCAAAACCAAGAAACAAAATGCTCGCTAGCATTTGTAAAGATTTAGGATGGATCGAAAAGTATGGTACTGGTTTTGGACGGGTTTGTGAACAAATTAAACTTTATGGTTTAGTTTTGCCTAAAGTTGAGGATATGGGTTCAGGAATAAGGGTTACGGTGTATGGGATTGAAAACAACAAAGAAAATCCCAATAAAATATCTGATAAGAATGTTACAGAAAATGTTACAGAAAATGTTACAGAAAATGTTACAGAAAAT
>JAVHQG010000231.1:0-2866 GCA_036171035.1 Bacteroidales bacterium | reverse complement strand
AATATGACTCGCGCGCCGTCAGTCAGAGCTTGTCGAAGACCTTGGGGAGACATTTCTGTTTGAAAGTTCGATAACATAATGACATTGCCGTATGGTTTGGACTAAAAATATTTAAGGATATTTGTTGTACACCCAAAAAAGAGTTCTTCGAACCAGGCAGAAAACATTCAAACAAGGCTAATTCAGTGGATTCTTTCTTTTTAAAAAATCACTGAGTTCAGGCATCTTTTCTAATTCAATTCCCAGGTATTCCAATATCAAAATCCCTGTTTTTGTTGGTCTGAACCCTCTTCCTGTTTGATCTTTAATCTGAATCAACAGACCGGAATTGGCAAGTTCAAAAACCCCTGTTTCCACCATGTTATCAAGGGAAGCAGCGATTGTTTCCTGCTTAGCATGTAAAATGTTTATTTTAATTAAAATATCTTCAAGGATAAATCCAATTATTGGTTCTGAAAGGTTTGCAGCTCTAAAATCTTCTGCCTGTCGAACTATTTCACGTCCATGAGCCAGGATAAGCCATTCTGCGGCATTTCGTAATATCCATGCCTGCAAAGGGGATGTTTTTTCAATTATTCCTAGTGCTTTAAGTTTGTTTTTATCTGCCGAAAATTTTCTGTTAAAAACAAATTTTAAAAAAGAAGAATACAATTGAAATTTTTCTTCATCAGGCTCATTGGTGGCTATTTCTACCACCGTCTCCATTATTTTTTCTGCTTCACCTGTTAATAAAAATTCGGTATCCATTTTTTCTTTCGAAATTAAAAAGCGGCTTGTCAACCCATCCAGAAGGATATTGATTTTTTTTATTTGTTCAGGTGTTCTTGATTTAGCCCAGTGGGAGCTGAGTTGCTTTAGATAAGGCATGAATTGTTCAAGCAGATGAATATTTGTGAATTGAATTTCCTGTTCAGTCTTGAAATCTTTTTCTGTCATTTATTTAAAAGTATTAATATTTAATATTTTTATTATTATTGTCCGCTTAAAAGTAGTAATTTTTTTTAATTTATTTTTAAAATTCACCGTCTTTGATGCTTGTAATTTTCGGTTGGCTTTGTACTTTTTTGCCCATTTTCGCTATTTTGCTATAGAACAGGTAAATAGTGTACATTTGTCAGCAAAATTGTTAAAAGGGGGTTGGTAAAATAGTAATTCAACATATCAGTAAATCCTTCATAGGCTATACTTGGCTTTGCATCCTACAAAATAGGAAACGAGACTTTAAATATAACTCTAGATTGATAGAGTTATATTTAAAGTCATTTTTTTTTGCATGAATTTCTAATTTAATTGGATTTGTATTATGGGTATATTGTCTATTTTTTTGATTGCAATAGGGCTAAACTTTGATTCTTTGGCGGTTTCAATTTCAGCAGGGCTGGTAGTTAAAAACATCCGGTTTAATCAGGCGGCATTAATTGCACTTGTATTTGCATTATTTCAGGGATTAATGCCTTTTATAGGTTGGTTTATAGGTTTGCAAGTTAAAGATTTAATTAAAGATTATGACCATTGGATTGCTTTTTCATTGTTGTTTTTAATTGGTGCTAAAATGGTTTATGAAAGCCTAAAAAAAGAAGAAGATAAAAAAACGCCAAATCCACTCAAATTATTTGTAATGATTAGTATGGCTATAGCAACAAGTATAGATGCTTTGATAGTTGGTGTAAGTTTAGCATTTACAGATGTGAACATTGTTATTCCAATCGCAATTATTGGGGCATTAACTTTCATAGTAGCAATGCTCGGCATGTTGTTGGGTAAAAAGGCCGGTAGTTTGTTCGGAAAAAAAATGGAAATTGTTGGAGGAATTATATTGATTGGTATTGGTGTAAAGATACTTTTTGAACACTTAGGGATTGTTTAATGCTGTGCGTACAATGATTAGATTTTCTCAATTCGTGGGTTGTCACCCTGAGCCTGTCGAAGGGGGGGGAAGTGATGGCTAGCCCACTTACTTCGACATGCTCAGCATGACTTACGCACACTATATTTATTTGTACCTTGAATTAACTTATATTCTTCTTATACCAAAAATAAGATTCCTCCGCTTCGGTCGGAATGACATATTTTGTAAAGCCATCAATGGATAGTTAAATTACAATCCAGCCACTACCTTATTTTTAGGGAATTTTACGCTGTATGTAAATGTTATTTTTTTCGTTTCTTTGGGTTTGATATTCAATTTCCAATTTAATATGCCAGTATTTTCATCAATTGATGCACCTGAAGATTCAACTAAAAGTATTACTAATTCTTTATCCTGTGAAACAGGAATCTGATCCTGCAAATAGAAACTTGATGCGGATGTCTTAGCGTTACGGACGGTAATCTCATACGTCACAGTTTTTAATTTATCTTCACCAATAATTTTTTCTTTGGTTTTATCTTTTTGCTTCACCCTTGTAACCACCATATTTTTATCACGTCCCAGTGTGATATCAAGTGTATCCGTCAAGTTATTTGGATTGATATAAGATTCGCCAACAAATGTCCCATCAAAATAGATGTTGGCATTACCAGCCACTAAATTTAATTCATCCCAATTTGAAATTTTAGCAACTAAAAATGCATCCTTATCCATTTTAGGGGCTGAAAAATGAGTGTATTCGGCAGCTATATCTTTTGTTTGCACCGCAACAAAATGTGTTTTACCATCATTAGGTATAGTATAAGGCAATTTTATTTCGTATTCCACATTAGTGAAATTTTCGGATGCTGTTGTATAATCTGAAATTGATTGTGCAACCGGTTGAGGAGCCTCTTCTCTTTCCATAACAGCAGATTCTTGCGAAGAATATGCAACTCCGGCTTTAGGAATTGAGACAAAATAACTTTTACAAGTTTGTTGTCGCATTTCAATAAA
>JAVHQG010000230.1:0-14356 GCA_036171035.1 Bacteroidales bacterium | reverse complement strand
ATTTGACCCTTCGGGTCAGTGTTTACGATACTATTGCAAGTGAGAAATGTTAATTATTAATATTTATTGCCAAAAAAATATAAATTTGCAGCCGATATGTAAAATATTTCATATCGTTTATTATTTACTTAAAAAAATATTTGTTATGAAAATGTTAATCGCCGGAAATTGGGTAATGACAAAGGAAACCATTGATGTTATTGACCCTTTTGATAATTCGTTAATTGATGTTGTGCCAAAAGCGGCTGAAAAAGATGCGTTAAATGCCATTGAATCTGCGAAAAAAGGTTTTGAAATTGCAAGAAAACTTACTGTTTTTGAAAGGGCTGCGATTTTAAACAAGACAGCTGATTATGTTGAAACCCATAAAGAGGATTTTGCTAAAACAATTGCAAGAGAAGGTTCTAAAACTATTAAAGAAGCACGTAAAGAAGCAAATCGCTGTGTTAATACTTTACGAATTTCAGCCGAAGAATCAAAAAGAATTTTTGGCGAAACTATCCCTTTCAATTCATTTCCGGGTGGTGAAAACAGAGTTGGTTATTATTATCGTTTCCCGATTGGAATTATTTTGGCAATTACACCATTTAATGACCCTTTGAATCTTGTTGCTCATAAATTAGGACCCGCTTTTGCAGCCGGAAATAGTGTTATTCTTAAACCTGCAACTGTTACACCTTTATCAGCATTAAAATTAGCTGAAGCTTTTCTTGCTTCGGGCTTACCTCCTGAATGTTTACAAGTGATTACAGGCAATGGAAGCGAAATAGGACCTATTTTAGTAAAGAGCGATGACATAAGAATGGTTTCGTTTACAGGTGGACTTGAAGCCGGAAAAGAAATTACCAAAATTGCCGGAATTAAAAAAATAGGAATGGAACTCGGTTCAAATTCTCCTGTGATTGTTTGGAATGATACAGATTTAAACATGGCTGTTGAATCGTGCGTTTCAGGTTCTTTCTGGGCTGCCGGACAAAACTGTATTGGTGTTCAAAGAATTTATATTCATCATGAAATTTATAAAGAGTTTAAAAATAAATTCGTTGAACTGACTAAAAAATATAAAATCGGCAATAAACTTTCTGAAGATTGCGATATGGGACCAATGATAACAGAAAAAGAAGCAATAAGAGTTGAAACTTGGATTAAAGAAGCAGTTAACTCCGGTGCGACTTGTTTGTGTGGTGGAAATAGAAAAGGTGCTATCATGGAACCAACTGTTTTAGAAGATGTACCTGAAACTGCAAAAATTCACAAAAATGAAGTTTTCGGACCAACTGTAAATTTATATTCTGTTAAAACACTTGACGAAGCAATTGAAAAATCAAATAGTTTACCTTTCGGATTACATGCTGCAATTTTTACATCAAATGTCAACACTGCTTTTAAAGCTGCTTATGAGCTTGAATGTGGCGGTGTAATGATTAATGATTCTACCGATTATCGATTAGATTCAATGCCATTTGGCGGTATTAAAAATTCGGGTTTAGGAAGAGAAGGAATTAAATTTTCATTACAGGAGATGACGGAACCAAAAACCATATGCTTTAATCGTTATTAGAAAATAAAAATTAATATGAATATTTTTTTATATCAATTATATTAGATCATTTACTAATAGAAATCATACTGTATAAGGTAAATACTTATTTAAACAGTCTTATCTTGATTAAAATTTAAATCTGAAATTATGAATAATGCAATATTTAATTTTCGTGAACCAAAGAATGAACCTGTTTATCAATATTTGAATGAGAGTACTGAACGGAAAAACCTGCAAAATGAATTAGACTTTCAATGTAAGTCAGAAATTGAAATACCACTTATTATCGGTGGTAAAGAAATAAGAACGGGTAAAACAAAACAACTGACAATGCCCCATGACCACAAACATGTATTGGCAACTTACCATCTGGCAACAGAAAAAGAAGTGCAAATGGCAGTTGATGCAGCATTAATAGCAAAAGAAGAATGGATGAATATATCATGGATTGAAAGAGCATCTATTTTTATTAAGGCAGCAGAATTAATTTCAAAAAAATACAGAAATTCTATAAATGCAGCCACAATGCTTGGTCAGGGAAAAAATTGTTATCAGGCCGAAATTGACGCAGCATGTGAGGTTATAGACTTTTTACGGTTTAATGCGTTTTTTGCTTCAACGATTTACAGCGACCAACCGACTACAGAGTTTGATATGATTAACCGAATGGAATACAGACCGCTTGAAGGTTTTATTTTTACAATTTCACCTTTCAATTTTACTGCTATTGCTGCGAATTTAAATACATCTGTCGCATTAATGGGAAATACTACAGTTTGGAAACCTGCAACAACTTCGCTACTTTCAAATTACTTTTTAATGAAAATTCTCAATGAGGCAGGTTTACCCGATGGTGTAATTAATTTTATTCCTGGTCAGGGTTCTTTAATTAGTAATGTTGTTTTAAATCAGCCTGAACTTGCAGGGATTCATTTTACAGGCTCTACAAGCACATTCAACACATTATGGAAAAATACAAGTGATAATCTTTCTGTTTATAAATCATATCCAAAACTTGTCGGTGAAACTGGCGGAAAAGATTTTATTTTTGTTCATCAATCAGCCAATCCGCTTGAAGTTGCAACCGCAATTGTTCGCGGTGCTTTTGAATATCAGGGGCAAAAATGTTCTGCTGCATCACGCACATATATTCCTGAATCGTTATGGCCTCAAATTAAAAATTATGTACTTGATATGACCGCTGCTATTAAAGTTGGTGATGTCAGAGATTTTGAAAATTTCGTGAATGCTGTTATTGATGAAACTTCGTTTGATAATATTATGTCGTACATTGAAAGGTCGAAAAAATCAAATGATGCAACGATTATGATTGGTGGCGAAGGTGACAAATCGAAAGGTTATTTTATTCAACCTACAATTATTCATACAACAAATCCATATTTCCTGACAATGAAAGAAGAAATTTTCGGACCAGTTATGACTATTTATGTTTACCATGATAGAGAGTATGAAGAAACCCTTAAAATTTGCGACAAAACATCACCTTATGCACTTACAGGTTCAATTTTTTCTAAAGATAAATATGCTTTGATTCAGGCTTGTAAAATTTTAAGATATGCTGCCGGAAATTTTTATTTCAATGATAAACCTTCAGGTGCAATGGTAGGGCAACAACCATTTGGTGGAGCGAGAGCATCAGGAACAAATGATAAATCAGGCAGTCCATTGAATTTATTAAGATGGGTAAGCCCAAGAACAATTAAAGAAACATTGATTTCTGCAACTGATTTTCGTTATCCTTATATGACAAAATAATTACGCCCCATGTATTTAGTGTCAGCAAAAAAACGCCAATAATTTCGTTAAACAACCCACAGGCTCGCTTATACTGTTACTAACAGTATGCCGTGTTTTGAAAACCTCTGACACTGAGTTTTCTTACAAGAACTATTTAAACTAAATTCCTTAAAAATTATTTAAAAAATATATAATATGAATACTGAAAAAACAAAAGAAGTATTAAAAAGATTAGGCATAAAAGAAATAAATAGTGGTGTAACAACCGGTACAATATGGTTTGATACTACTGGAGATATAACCTCGTCTGTATCTCCAATTGACGGACAAGAAATTGCAAAAGTAAAAAATGCAAGTTTCGCTGATTATGAAAAAGTAATGAAAACTGCTCAGGAGGCTTATTTATACTGGAGAAATGTACCATCACCAAAAAGAGGAGAAATTGTTCGTCAGATTGGAGATGCATTACGTGAAAATAAAAATGACCTCGGATATTTGGTTTCACTTGAAATGGGCAAAATATATCAAGAGGGACTGGGAGAAGTGCAGGAAATGATTGATATCTGTGATTTTGCCGTAGGTCAATCACGAGCCATGTATGGTTATACAATGCATTCTGAACGTAAAGACCATCGAATGTACGACCAATATCATCCACTTGGCATAGTTGGGATTATTACTGCATTTAATTTTCCTGTAGCCGTTTGGGCTTGGAATGCTATGCTTGCAGCAATTTGTGGTGATGTTGTTATTCTAAAACCTAGCTCAAAAACACCTGTTTGTGCAATTGCAATTCATAATATAATTAAAGATGTTCTTGTAAAAAATAATTTACCGGAAGGGATTTTCAATATGATAATTGCAAAATCATCCTTACTTGGCGATAATTTTGTTAAAGATAAACGAATTCCTTTGTTTTCTATTACGGGTTCTACAAGAGTAGGAAAAAGAGCCGGCGCAATAATTGGAGCTCGCCTTGGTCGTGCAATTCTCGAACTTGGAGGAAATAATGCAATAATTGTTTCTGAACATGCTGATATTGATTTGGCAATCCGTGCTATAGTCTTTGGAGCTGTTGGAACATGTGGGCAACGTTGCACATCAACACGAAGGATTATTGTTCAAGGAAAAATTTATGAAGAAGTAAAAAGCCGCCTGATAAATATATACAAACAAGTTTCTGAAAAAATCGGAAATCCTCTTGACGAAAATACTCTTATTGGGCCATTAGTTGACGATTCTGCTGTAAAATATTTTTTAAATGCAATACAGGAAGTTAAAAATGAAGGTGGCAAAATTTTATTTGGCGGAACTATACTCGATGGAGATAAAAATTTATCTGGCAATTATATTGTTCCTGCATTAGTTGAAGCTGAAAATCATTTTAAAATAGTTCAGGAAGAAACATTTTCCGCAATACTTTATATCATAAAATACCAAACTATTGATGAAGCTATTGCTTTAAATAATGGAGTTCCGCAAGGCTTGTCATCATCAATATTTACTCTGAATATGCGTGAAATGGAAAAGTTTTTGTCTGAAGTAGGCTCTGATTGTGGTATTGCAAATGTAAATATCGGAACTTCCGGTGCTGAAATAGGTGGTGCATTTGGTGGACAAAAAGAAACAGGAGTTGGTCGCGAATCGGGTTCAGATTCATGGAAACAATATATGAGGCAACAAACAAACACAATTAATTATAGTACAGAATTACCTTTAGCACAGGGAATAAAATTTAACGTTTAAATGATATGATACCGATCTGAAGGTCAATTTCTGGCGTTCGGAACAATCAATTAACTTTGCTGGTTAAAAAAGAGCAAATGACAAATAAGTTTACAGATTCAATGAAAGATCACATTCGTTTTATTTATACGAGTTTTGATCGGATATTATTACGTGGATATTTACCGAATCTTTTTGTAGAAGGAAGCGTAATAAATTTGTTACGTAATCTTGGTTTTACCAAGCACACAAACGGTGTATTAAAAACTCTAACAGATCAATTAAATTCACATATAATAAAAGCGGCTGTTTGCTTCGTGTCGAAACTACCATTAACAATCCGGATTTGCCCGGGTTAAAGCTCAAGAAGCCAGCCTGTAATTTGCAGGCATATTATTCGTATTTTATAAATCCATTATTATCTGTAAGTTGTAAAAAAGGTATTAAAAAAGTCGCAACCAATCCATCAAAAGTTGAACAGGCATATATAAACATAGATGAATCTCTAAGCCTTATTTTGTCAGAATTACAGATGGTTTCTTAATGAAAAAAAAACGTTAATTTTATTTACGTTTCAGAAAAGTTAAAACATATTGTATCGAAGTCATTTCCTAAATTGTTATTGAATTGTTTTGTTTGGTAAGGTAAGAAATACAAAATGAGAAAAACAAAAAAAAACCGTTTGAGTTTGTAGATGATATGTTTCAGGTCATAATTGGTAAAAAAGAATTTCCTCCATACAACCTTTATTCTCTTTATCCGTCTTTGTAGAAAAAACTGCATCATGCACGAGGATAATTTGAATAACCTGTCTGACTTTTTTAACAAACTTCCCGAGAAGTATAGTGTCCTTGAAGAATCTATTGATCTAAATATCCAACTGGAATATTTTGACACATCAAAAAGATTTAGAGAAAATCCATCTGATGAAAATTTCTTTGATAAAAAGGAATTACTTTTCAATAAATCAACATCATTATTTGAGAAAAAACAAATGCTTGTTCAACTTGCATTAATGGAAAATGTAGAAGCTTTCAGAACCATCGAAAAATTTAAAAACAATTCGGAAAACGAGCTTAAAGAATGGGCAACACTAGCTTTTATTGAAAGTAAAACTATAATAGAAAACTCACTTACCAACGAACATCATGTTATTATTTCTACCGGTATGGGCGGAAAAGGAACAAAATTACGATATTTTGTTGTTTTGATTGCAAAAGATAAAGGCGGTTTTACTGACTTGCAGGAACGGCTTATTGATTCTGAACTTGATTTTGTGATGACTAAATATAATGGAGAGATAGAAACACTTAATATTCAAAACGATTTTGTAACCGTAACTTGTCTGATTCCATTGAAAAAACCGGTTAAGGAAATTTTTACAAAAATGATTAAAGAATGCAATTTATATGGTGACTTTTTACAGACTAATTTTATTATCACAAACATAAAAATAATGAATGATGCTGAAATCAGAGAACTTCTGGAATCTGATGATAAAGAGACAGATATTGGCGATTTAGAATTGAACCGCTGGAAATAAAAAAAGCTGCTTGATTTTTCAGGCAGCTTTTTTTGTATTATTATTTGGTTGTTTATACAGTGAACTTTTCGACATCCATTGCTCACAATTATTCAAATCCCTATTTTACAGTATTCATCACAGCTTCAAAAGCTTTTGGATGATTCATTGCAAGATCTGCAAGTGTTTTCCTGTTAAGTTCAACACCTTTTTTATTCAATTTATCAATGAATACAGAGTACGATATTCCGTAGATACGAGCAGCAGCGTTGATCCTTTGAATCCACAGTGCCCTAAAAGTTCCTTTTTTAGCTTTTCTATCACGATAAGCATAACCCAAACCTTTTTCAAGTGTGTTTTTTGCAACAGTTAGCACATTCCCACGTGCTCCAAAATAACCCTTAGTTTGTTTAAAAATCTTTTTTCTTCTTGCTTTTGAGGCAACTGAATTGACTGACTTTGGCATAGTTTTAAATTTTAAAAATGGTTAGCGTTCCGTAAGCCGGAATCTTCAAGCTAATTCACTCGGTTAATAATAAAAATTTTAAATGTTTTATTTCATCCCTAATAAAAGTTTCACATTTTTTTCATCACTTGGAGCTATAATTGAAATATAGCCAAGATTTCTTTTTCTCTTCGTTGATTTTTTTGTCAAAATGTGACTTTTGTAGGCATGTTTTCTTTTAATCTTTCCTGTTCCGGTTAAAGTAAATCTTTTTTTTGCGCCGGATTTCGTTTTCATTTTTGGCATTTGTTCTTCTATTTATTTAATTAACTTATTTTTTCCCTTTGGGTGTTAACAATATTATCATACGTTTTCCCTCTAATTTAGGTGTCATTTCCAATTTCCCATATTCTTCAAGATCGGCAATAAAACGTTCTAAAATAATTTCGCCTTGTTCTTTGTACAGAATTGAACGACCTTTAAAAAACACATAAGCTTTTACTTTTGCGCCTTCACCAAGAAAATTAATTGCATGTTTAAGCTTAAAGTTGTAATCATGATCATCTGTATTTGGTCCAAAACGTATTTCTTTTACAGTTACTTTACTCGTTTTAGACTTCATTTCTTTCTGTTTCTTTTTCAGTTGATACAGAAATTTACGATAATCAATAGCTTTACAAACCGGGGGATTCGCATTCGGAGAAATTTCGACAAGGTCAAGACCTTGCTCTTTGCAAAAAGCTAATGCTTCTTCAATAGAAACAATTTTTGGCTCCATTTCTTCTCCAACGAGCCTGATCATTTTATGCCTGATCTGCAGGTTAATTTTATGCTTTTGTTCCTGCTCCGGTGGTCTTCTTAAGCCTCTCGGCTGGTACGACTGTACTGCGATATTACGTTCCTCCTAAATTAGTTATTACTTATTTTAACTCTAAAAACTTTAATCTTTCAATAATTAACATTTATACTTGAACTTAAACTTCTTCAAGTTCTTTTTTTACTTCATTGTTTAAAAAGACAGCAAATTGTTCAATTGTCATTGTGCCTTTATCGCCTTCTCCTTGTCGTCTTACTGATACAGATTCAGTTTCGGCTTCTTTTTCTCCAACGATTAGTAAGTAAGGAATTTTCTTTAACTCATTGTCTCTTATCTTTTTACCTATCTTTTCGTTCCTTTCGTCAACCAAGCTGCGAATATCGTAATTTTTTAACAAATTAAAAACTTTTTTTGCATAATCATTAAATTTTTCACTGATTGGTAGAATAACTGCTTGCTCGGGGGTGAGCCACAGTGGAAATTTCCCACCTGTATGTTCAATTAAAACAGCAATAAATCGCTCCATAGATCCAAAAGGAGCTCTATGTATCATAACTGGTCTGTGCTTCTGATCATCTTTACCAATGTACTCCAGTTCAAAGCGTTCCGGTAAATTATAGTCAACCTGAATGGTACCCAGTTGCCACTTTCTGCCAATGGCATCTCGAACCATAAAGTCAAGCTTAGGACCATAGAATGCAGCTTCTCCGATTTCGGTAATCGTTTTTAATCCTTTTTCTTGAGAAGCTTCAATTATTGCGCTTTCTGCTTTTGACCAGTTTTCATCACTACCTATATATTTCTCCTTATTTGAAGGATCGCGTAAAGAAATCTGTGCAATGTAATCGTTGAAATTTAGTGTTTTGAATATATATAATATAATGTCTATCACTTTCATGAATTCTTCTTTAAGTTGATCTGGTCTGCAAAAAAGATGAGCATCATCTTGTGTGAATCCTCTTACACGCGTTAATCCATGCAGTTCTCCACTTTGCTCATAACGATAGACCGTGCCAAATTCAGCATAACGAACAGGTAAATCTTTATATGAGTGTGGTTTTAACTTATACATTTCACAATGATGTGGGCAATTCATTGGCTTTAACAAAAATTCTTCGCCTTCAGTTGGCGTTTTAATAGGCTGAAAGGAGTCTTTTCCATACTTTTCATAATGCCCTGAAGTGACATATAATTCTTTTTGTCCAATATGTGGTGTGATTACTTGCTCGTAGCCATAACGAACTTGTAATTTTTTAAGAAAATTTTCGAGTAATTCTCGTAGTTTTGCTCCTTTAGGAAGCCACATAGGCAGCCCCATCCCAACTTTTGCTGAAAACATAAAAAGTTCCAGTTCTTTGCCTACTTTTCGGTGATCTCGTTTTTTTGCTTCTTCAAGAAAAACTAGATATTCTTCGAGCATTTTTTGCTTTGGGAAAGTGATGCCATAAATTCGGGTGAGTTGTTTGCGCTTTTCGTCTCCACGCCAGTATGCACCTGCTATAGCTGTTATTTTAATTGCTTTTATGTTTTCTGAAGTTGAAAGATGTGGACCACGACAAAGATCTGTGAAGTTCCCTTGTTTGTAGAGTGTGATTGTTCCATCTACAAGTTCGCTAATGAGTTCTAGTTTGTATTCTTCGCCTTTATTTCTGAAATACGTTAGAGCATCGTTCTTTGAAATATCTTCGCGAACAAAGGCTATTTTAGTTCTCGCAATTTCAAGCATTTTAGCTTCAATTTTTGGAAAATCAGTTTCTGAAATTACCGTATCGTTGCCTAAATCAACATCATAATAAAATCCATTTTCAATTGCAGGTCCAATACCGAATTTTATTCCAGGATATAGTGCTTCCAAGGCTTCAGCCATTAAATGTGCGGAAGAGTGCCAAAAGGCATGTTTCCCATTATCGTCGTCCCAAGTATATAGTTTGATTGTAGCATCATTGTTTATCGGCCTTGTAATGTCCCACAATTCACCGTTTACAGAAATGGAAAGAACTTCTTTTGCAAGATTGTGGCTGATTGATTTTGCAATTTCGTAGCCCGTTATCCCGCTTTCATATTCTCTAACATTATTATCTGGGAAAGTGATTTTTATCATAATTTTTATTCGTTTTTGTAAATTAAGGCAGCAAAGATAAAAAATGTTAGCTAATTTATTTGACAGTTCTGTAAAAAATATCGTTATTTGGTCTTTACAACCGATTTAATCAACATAAGTTATGATACGTACAAATAGAATTTTTGAAGGCAAAGTACTTGCAATTCTGACAAGTGACGGAGATACCCCCTCAATGAATGCCAGTATTGAAGCAATAAAATGCAGAGCATCTGTTTTGGGATATAAAGTTTATGGTATCCGCAAAGGATGGAAAGGTCTTATGGGTGAAGGCGATGTAGTTGATATTTCAGCTCAGCCTTATGATGGGATATATGGTGGAACAGCTTTGAGAACATCACGAACAAATCCATATGCAACTGCCACAAAAACTGTGGATCATGCAAGTGAAATCATTAAAAATCTCAAAAGGTATAAAATAGATATTCTCATCACAATTGGGGGAATTGATACGATGAAAGTGGCAAAAAATTTAGTCAGTCAATTTGGATTTCCAATCATTGCGATCCCCAACACGATTGACAATGACATCACTACAAATACAATTCACAATTATAACGGAGCAGAAATTGAAACAGCACTATGTGCCGGATTTCCTTCGGCAGCAAAAGGGGTGGTTGAATTTACTACAAGGATTTGTACTACCGCAGAATCTCATTCGCGTGTGATGGTGCTTGAAATAATGGGAAAAAATTCCGGATGGCTTACAGGTGCTGCTATGGTTGGTGGTGCAGAAATTTCTTTAATCCCAGAATTTCCAATTACAAAAGAAAATAAAGATAGTTTTTTTGAAACAGTTATTAATGTTTATACAGGCATTAAAAAGAAATATTTGGTGATTGCTGTTGGTGAAGGAACCATGTGGTACAACGAGAAAAGTAATAAGTCTGAACAAGAATTAGCTTCTAAAACAGCGAATGGATATGGTTCTCGGATGTATGGTGGAATAAGCAAAATAATAGCAGATGAAATTGAACAAAAAACTGGCATTCAGGCAAGGGCACAATCAATAGGATATTTTGCCAGATCCGGTGAATGTCGTAAATACGACAAACGCTTATGCACACTACTTGCAGATAAAATGATAGATTTGCTTTTACGTGAAGAATATGGAAAAATGATTGTGCTTGCAAAACTATCAACATATCAGGAAATGGAAGAATATAACACTGGGACAATTGATTTGAATGATATTGAAATGAAGACTGTTCCTAGTTATTACTATGATGTAGAAAATTTCCACTTCAATGAAAGATATTTAGATTACACAAGTTATTTTGTTGAATCACCAAAGGGTATCTATTTTAATTATAATTTTCCAAAAGTTCAACCAAAGTAAAAATAGCTTGAAAATACAAAAAATATGACATTAATAAAATCGATTTCAGGGATCAGAGGGACAATAGGCGATAGAGAAGGAGAGGGGCTTAGTCCTGTTGATATTGTGAAATTCACAGCATCATTTGGAACATGGGTTAAAGAAAATTATGGAATCACAAAAGGGAAAATAGTTGTCGGTCGCGATGCACGGATTTCTGGAGATATGGTCTTTCATTTGGTAGCCGGAACGCTTATTGGGATTGGGTTTGATGTAGTCAATATTGGTATGGCAACAACACCAACAACAGAAATTGCAGTTATAGAAGAAAAAGCTGAAGGAGGAATAATCATTACTGCAAGCCACAATCCAAAGCAATGGAATGCACTAAAATTATTAAACAGAGAAGGTGAATTTATTACTGAAATCAATGGGCGACGTGTTCTTGAAATTGCTGAAAAGTGTGAATATAAATTTGCAAAAGTAGAAGCATTAGGCAAAATAAAAGAAAATTTTAATTATGGAGATATTCATATTCAGAAAATTCTTGCGTTGCCTTTAGTTGATGTGAATGCAATAAAAAAAGCATCATTTAAAGTAGCTATCGATTGCGTAAACTCTGTTGGAGGTATGATTTTGCCAAAGTTGTTAAATGCACTTGGAGTAAAGGAAGTGATTGAGTTATATTGTGTCCCAAATGGAGATTTTCCACATAATCCTGAACCCATTCCTGAACATCTGACAGAAATATCAAAAATCACGTTGCAGAGCATGTCTAATCTAGGATTTGTTGTGGACCCGGACGTAGATAGGCTTGCAATCATTAATGAAGATGGAACCATGTTTGGCGAGGAATACACACTTGTGTCTGTTGCTGATTATGTGCTTCAGAATAAATCAGGAAATACGGTTTCAAACCTTTCTTCATCGAGAGCATTACGTGATATCACAAATAAATATAATGGAACATACGAAGCATCTGCTGTAGGAGAAGTAAATGTGGTTGCAAAGATGAAAGAAATTCATGCCGTTATTGGTGGTGAAGGAAATGGCGGGGTTATTTATCCAGACCTGCATTATGGGCGTGACGCATTGGTGGGAATAGCTTTATTTCTTACTCAACTGGCAAAATCCGGTAAAAAATGTTCTGAATTAAGAAAGACATACCCAGAATATGTGATTTCAAAAAACAAAATGAAACTTCCTGAAACCATAGATATGGAGGTGATTTTAAGTGTTATAAAATATTCAAATATCAACAGCAATATTACTACTATTGATGGAATAAAAATAGATTATGACGAAGGCTGGGTTCATCTTCGGAAATCGAATACAGAGCCTGTGATGCGCATATATGCAGAGAGTTCAACCAAGGAACAAGCCGACGAGTTGGCAAATAAAATTATTGAGAAAATCAATACATTGTTATAATTATAGATATTCCTACACACTATTAATAAGGGGATTTAAAAATAATAATTTCCTGCGTTTTCAATTTATGTACTTATAAAATGAGTCCTCTCCGAAAAGTCGATTTTTATAAATTTTAGCATTTTTTACCCTTAATCCCTAAAGGGAAAACGCTGAAATTCAGTGTGCCTTTAAAGTCCCCTTTAGGGGATTTAGGGGTTAAAAGACTTTTCAATTTATGTACTTATAAAATAGAATTTATTTATTTCAAATCCCCTTAGTGGAAAAATAAAATATTTCCATTTTCCATTGGAATAAGGGTATTGTTAAGTTGGCGTGTATTAATGTTCCTTATATGGAATTACTTAGCTTCATAAAATTTTAAAAAAATGAATGCAAAAAATATTTTAATACTTTGTTTAACCCTTGCATTTACTGTAGTTTTGTTAAATACGAGTTGTAAAAATAGAAAAGCGGCAGATGCAGCCACTATCACGCAACTTTCGAAAGATGAAAATGATGTTGAGGGAGCATCGGATGATGCAGCAAACGACGTAAACGAGGTATTAACAAGAGGAACAGCGAAATCGATAGCCGGTTTTTTGTGTAATGCTACCATCGACTCCAGCGCAATTACAAACGATACAATAAAATATTTTATTACTTATACTGGCGAAATTTGTCATAATAAAAAACGAGAAGGCTCTGTTGAAATAAAGAAAAAAAATGAAACAAGCTGGTACGATGAAGGAGCTACTGTAATTATAAAATTTAATAATTTAAAGATTACAAAAATTGCATCGAACAGATCTATTAAACTAAATGGTTTTGTAACCTATAAAAATGTAAGTGGTGGCGTTGTGAGAGAAATTAACGCAAACGGGACGATCGTTCATAGTGTGGATGGTGTTTTGTCTGCTGAGTTTGATGATGGAACAACAAGGGTGTGGAATATTGCAAAAAAAAGAACATATTCCGGAACACAGAATAATATTATTGTTACTGTTGAAGGAACGGGTATGACTGATGGTTACAGTAATTTAATAACTTGGGGAGTAAATAGGCATGGAGAATTATTTTATACACAAGTGACAGTTCCAATTATTCACAAACAGACCTGTGACTGGGATCCGGTATTTGGGATGAAAAGCATTGCAATACCAGAAAAAGATAAAAGTGCCACAATAACTTTTGGATTCGATTCAAATGGAGATATTGTAAATAGCTCAAATTGCCCAACTCATTGCAAGGTGGACTGGCAAAAGGGAAATAAAACAGGAACCATGCTTCACACTATTTAGTCAAAAATTTCACACGTTCGCCCCACCGACAATCAGTGCTAAAACCTAAATAGATATGTGCAAAATTATTTTTATTATCATCATTAGCAGCATCATGTTTATTTCATGTGAAAGTGAATACACTCCGAAACCAAATGGGTACTTAAGATTAGATTTCCCCAAAAAAGTATATCAGCAATATCAATCAGATTGCCCATTTACATTTGAATATCCTCAATATGCTAAAATAGAAATGGACAAATCAATACACGCTGAACCATGCTGGGTAAATGTGGTGATTCCTTCTTTGCGAGCAAAAATTTATTGTAGTTATAAAACCATGAGTAAAGATGTGAATCATTATTTAGTGTCAGCAAGAAAACGCCAATAATTTCGTTACTCTAGTTTTGAAAACAGTC
>JAVHQG010000229.1:0-14362 GCA_036171035.1 Bacteroidales bacterium | reverse complement strand
GATCACTATTTAATATCTGAAAGGATTGTTCTGCCTGGTCCTTATCAATAATTTCCCGTTCAATTTTTTTATAATTTAAGAAAACCTCTGTTCGCTTTTTATATACAAGTCTTGAAATAATAATAGCTGTTAGTGTGATAATAGTTGATTCACTAAGAAAATCTTTAATAATGGTTATGTCTGCAACAAACAAATTTAGTCCAAACAACATCACTATAAATGAAAAAATATAAGCAGAAAGACAAATGGAAATGTTTGCATAAACGCCAACTGCAACCAGAAAGCATGTAATCATATAGACTACCGTTGAAGTAGAAGTTGGTAATTGCAAAATCGACCAAATGGCAGAACTTGTAAGCGTAAATACAATAAAAAAATATTCATACCACACATATTTGGGAGGTGGGTTATGTTTGCGGTGTCTGGTCAGCAAAAGCAACACAAAAAACACCATTATTAGCACAAAAAACAAATGAAAATAAAACTGGAAAAGATACCCCAAGTCTAATGCCCAAAGACCTTTTGAATAATTAACAATATCAAAAACTAGAAAAAAAACATTCCAAAAAATAGAAAGAAAGGAAAAAACAGAAATTCTTGAAATATTATCCTTCAAGAGCTCTATCCTGAATTCACTCGCATATTCATCAGGCAGAGGCTTAATAATCAAGAAACTTAAATTCATTAATTGATGATTTTTTATTACAAATCTACACTTTTTTTTAAAAAATAAAAATCAAATTAATTCAAAATAATTTAGAATTTAGGTTTTACTTGACCTGTTACAATATTTTATATATTTGTACGTCAAATTAACATAATATTATGGTAGGTAAAAACAAACCACACAATCAACTCGATGCAAAGCCGATAAAATCTGTAAATAAAAGTGCTATCCATCAACCTATTAAGGCAAAAGACGATAATGACTTCTTTTCCATTACGGATCATTTTTTTGAAAAAAAATCGAAATTGTTTTTTGTGTTAAGTTGTGTACTTACACTCCTGTTTTCATTTCTTCTTTTTGATGTGAAAGTGAGTGACGGTGGCGATGATTCTGCCTATATAGTAAGAGCATTTGATTTTATTCACGACTTTACCTATCCGGGCTTTCAAGGTGCCTTATACCCGATTATATTGAGTATTTTTGTAATTATTTTTGGGATCAACCTACCAATTTTAAAATTATTATCGCTCGTATTTATTTGCCTGCACTTGTTTATGTTCCATAAAGTTTTCAAAAAAAATATTCCACCCACCGTACTTTATTTGGTAATGCTATTGATCTCCATCAACGCATCATTACTATATTTTGCCAGCCAGACTTATTCAGAAGCTTTTTTTCTATTTATTCAAATCTCATTATTTTTTATATTTTTCAGATATTTTATCTCCGACCAGGTGCAAAATATCAGCATAAAAACCGACTACAAAAAATATCTTTTTATGGGTCTCATGCTGTTTTTAGCAGGTCTTACAAAAAATATGGGCTATGCAAGTTTCATTGCTGTTTTTATATTTCTGATTCTTACAAAAGCATGGAAACAAATAGCTTTCACGCTTGGCGGATTCATTATCTTTTTTGTTCCATTCGAGATATTAAAAAGAATTATCTGGGGAGCATCTGGGTTACAAGTGCAATCGCAAGGAGCCGGGTTACTATATAAAGATTACTACAACCCATCAAAAGGAGTAGAAGATTTTGCCGGATATTTCGGCAGATTCATTGATAATTCAAACTTGTATTTTTCAAAACATCTTTTTGTTTTTCTCGGGTTCAAAGATGAAGTTACAGAAACAACGCCCTTTCTAACTTTTCTGATTTATTTGTTATTTGGACTTTCTATATATTGGGTATTCAAAAAAAACAAACACATTCTGTTTACAGCCATCTACACAGCAGTCATGTGCTTTGTGACTTTTATTGCTTTACAAAAACAGTGGGATCAAGGCAGAATACTTATCATTTATTTTCCTTTTATCTTAATTATTATTTTTGGGGGGTTATATTATTTTCTGAAAAAACAAAATTTAAAAAAGCTACAATTTAGTTTTATCATCATTTTTATCATCATTTTCTTCTCAACACTGCAAGCTTCCGTTCCAAAAGTTAAAGAGAAACGAGCGATTCTTGCTGAAAATCTTTCAGGGAATATGCTATATGGTCTTTCACCTGATTGGGTAAATTTTATAAACATGAGCAAATGGGCAGCAAAAAATATTCCGGCAAACGAAGCCATCGGAAGCCGAAAACCAGATATTTCTTTTGCATACAGCAACAGAAAATTTTTCTCAATGTATAAAGTTCCAAATCAAGAAGCTGACAGCCTTTTATTAAAAATAAATAGAAACAAACAACATGCAATCATCGTTGATATGCACATATTAGAACAAAATCCTAAACTCCAACCTGTATTTGATAAAATAAGAAAACACATAGGTGCTTTTGTAAATTTTACACAAAATGATGAAAGTACACAAAAACAACAAGCTTTTTTATATGTTTTTTATATTGTTAACGACAGTAACAAAATAGATGTAGAATCCTTACTCACACAGTCGGGAATAAAATTTCAAACCGAACCAAAAACATTTTTTACTGAGATCAATAAGGCCAATAAAGCTATCGTTATTTATGAACCGGATGTGCTGCTTGCACGTCTTGAAAAAAGCAATGTAAAATACGTTATCATGGCAAGTCTCCGTAAAAATCCAAGGGTAAAATCTGGTGAAATTATTGACACCATTAACAGATATCTTTATTTCATGCAGCTTAAATTTCCACAACTTCTTACTGAAAAACACAGGATAGGATCAGATGAACCTGCTACTTTAATTGAACTTCATTATGACAAAAAAGGATAAACAAATTCACGAAATTGAACACGGGAAAAAAATAAGTTCAAATGCAGAAGAAATATGGGGTTGGTCGAGTCCTGCCGGTGTTTTAAGAGCAAATAGACGAGCAGCTATTTACGTTGAAATGGGCAATTTTGGCAAAGGCGACAAACTTCTTGAAATTGGTTGCGGTACAGCAATATTTACCAAAAAAGTTTATGAATCCACAGGTGCAGACATTACAGCAATCGACATTTCTGTTGACCTGCTAAATCAGGCAATTGCAAAGCTTCCCGGAATCACATTCAAATTAGATGACGCTATGAATTTAAGTTTTCAAGAGGCTTCATTTACATGTGTGTATGGCAGCTCTATACTGCATCATCTCGATTTTGATAAAAGTTTATCTGAAATATTCAGAGTGCTGAAGCCCGGTGGAAGAATGGTTTTTGCTGAACCAAACATGATAAACCCCCAAATTATGATTCAAAAAAATATTCCTTTCATTAAAAAATGGATTGGCGATTCTCCTGACGAGACCGCTATTATACGATGGTCACTTAAACGTAAAATGAAGAAAATAGGGTTCAAAAATATCAAAATAATTCCTTATGATTTTCTACATCCTGCTACACCAAAAGGTATCATTTCTTTTATTGATAAAATGGGGAAAATTGCGGAGAAAATTCCGGTTATTAAAGAAATTGCAGGCTCTGTAATCATTTATGGTGAAAAATAACAGACATGCATAACAACGCTAGATATAGCCAATACAAGGATTACTTTAACACAATTGCTGAAGACAGAATTAATTACAGAAAATCTAAATCATATTACTGGAATTCTATTACAAACTATTGCAATTATTTTATTCATGATGATAATACTGTTCTTGAGATTGGATGCGGTACAGGGGAGCTGATTCATGCTGTAAAAGGCATCCGGAAAATAGGTATTGATTTTAGCGAAAATATGATTAAAAACGCACAAAATCAATTCCCTGATGACGATTTTCGTGTAATGCAAGCTGAAGCTATTTCACTTAACGAAAAATTTGATGTAATTATTCTATCCAACTTAATTGGAAGCCTTGAGAATATTGGTGTAGTATTCTCCGAAATACGCAAAGTTTGTCACGAAAAAACACGAATCATTGTAACATATTTTAATTATTTTTGGGCTCCTCTAATCCGCTTTGCTGAATTTTTTGGGATCAAAAAGAAAACACTTCCAATGAGCTGGCTTTCCAATACAGATATTGGCAATTTATTATACATTGCAGGATTCGATGTATATCGCACAAATAAAAGGCTTTTAATTCCATATAATATCCCTTTGCTTTCATACGTTTTCAATAATTTTCTTGAAAAATTTCCAATTATTAATTCACTTACAATTAACAATTTTGTTTTCGCAAGACCGTTCCCAACAACAGAAGATGTAAGTAAAAAATACTCTGTAACTGTTGTGATTCCGGCAAGAAACGAAAGCGGCAACATTGAGAATGCAATCACTCGTATGCCTGATTTTGGCAAACACTTGGAAATTATTTTTGTTGAGGGAAATTCTACAGATGATACATGGGATACCATACAAAAAATTCAAGAAAAATATAAGAAAACACACGACATAAAAATAGCGCAACAGGAAGGTAAAGGGAAAGGCGATGCAGTACGAAAAGGCTATGCAATTGCAACAAGCGATATTCTAATGATTCTTGATGCTGACCTTACTGTTACACCCGAAGATTTGCCAAAATTTTACCATGCGTTGGCTACAGGCAAAGGTGAGTTTATCAATGGATCAAGGCTTGTTTATCCAATGGAAAAAAATGCTATGCGCCCACTAAATACAATGGGAAATAAATTTTTTAGCTTGCTTTTTACTTGGCTTCTTGAGCAACCAATTAAAGACACACTTTGTGGCACAAAAGTTATGTTCCGCGACGATTACATCAGGCTTACTAAAAACAGAACTTTCTTTGGAAACTTTGACCCATTCGGTGATTTCGACCTGTTATTTGGTGCCTATAAACTCAATCTCAAAATCGTTGACCTCCCAATCCGCTATCAGGAGAGAACCTATGGCGACACCAATATTTCGCGCTTCAAGCATGGATTTTTACTTCTGAACATGTGGTTTTATGCTGCCGGAAAAATTAAATTTTGGTAATTATTTACAGTATTTATCAAGATATTCATCAGCTTTTGTATAGCCAAGTGACTGTGCAGCTTTGAAATCATCGCACGCCTCTGGAAGTTGTTTTAATTCAATTTCAGAAAGACCCTTATTAAAATAAGCATTCCTACTATTATTGATTTTTATTGCCTGATTATAGTCTATAATTGATCCTTCATAATCCTTTTGAAAATACTTCGCTATGCCTCTATTATTATATGCTTCAGCAAAATCAAATTTAATTTTAATAGCTTTGGAATAATCATTGATTGCATTTTTCAAACTATCTAATCCTTTCCACGCAACACCCCTGTTAAAAAACGAAAGATAGCTTGATGAATCCAAGGCAATTGCTCTATTAAGATCTCGCAAAGCTCCATAAAAATCTCCTACAATATTTTTTGAATATCCTGATAAATAATAACTATCAAAAAAAGTTGGACTGTATTTATATGCTTTTTCACAATCTGAAATTGCATCTATATATTCCTTTTTGTTAACAAAATATAAAGCCCTATTGTAATACGCCAATGAGAAAGTAGAATCAACTTCAATTGCTTTATTATAATCTAAAATGGCTAAATCAGAACGATTATTCTTCGCATACAAAGTTCCTCTGTTCGAATATGCAGTTGCCCACTGTGGCTGCTTTTCGATAACATCACTAAACATTTCAATTTCATTTTTCCATACCTTACATCTGGCATACGATAAAATACTAAAACAAACACAAGCCAATATTGAAAAAGTCAAAACAATTTTTCGATATTTCGGAAAACTATCAATTATATGTTTAAACACACAAACTACAAAAATAATCAACCCAAGATATGCCAAATATGTATAACGATCAGCTGCCACAAGCCTTCCTTGAATAGGGATAACATGAAGAAATAGAAAAATATTTATCGTAAAAAAAAGGATACCAAAATTCAAAATTCTTTTCTCAATTAAAATTCCCTTTAAAACATATATGATAAATACAATAATAGCAGGCGTTACAAATAAAAAAATAAAATAAATTACAGGAAAATTTTCTTTTAAAATATTTGGATAAGGGTAAATAGCAGA
Source organism: Bacteroidales bacterium (assembly GCA_036171035.1). Taxonomy (GTDB): domain Bacteria; phylum Bacteroidota; class Bacteroidia; order Bacteroidales; family GWF2-35-48; genus GWF2-35-48. Next base: position 8,275 of record JAVHQG010000229.1, on the reverse strand, counting down.
TAAATTTACAGGAATCAAAAACTTATATAAATACATTCCCAGAGCATAATTTCCCATAATAAATCTTTGCCATATATTATAATTTTCTGAAGACTGTGTATTCCAGTATTGGAGCCTCTGAGACAAAACAAAAACTGCTACCAACCCGATTATTCCTATAATAACTACAACTAATATTTTAAAAAAATATCTTGTTCTCAAATTGAAAAACCTTTGCTTAATCTGCTCTACCAGTATAGTTTTTTCAAAAATCAACCATATTAAAAACAAGAATAATATCAAACCAATTATTGCTGAAAATTTCAATAATATAAACCCGGCTATCAAATTAAAAAAAACAAATATCAGCCCTTTAACACTCTTAATATCATCGTTATTCAGTCTGCTGATTTCATACTTTTTTATAAACAAAAACCATAAAATTATTAGTAAACAAAATGCTCCTGCCTGTTGCAACGACAGCAAATTAAGCAATACAAGTGCGAGAAATAATTTTTCTAAAAACATCAAAGCATTTGGCTTCCTTTTATAAAAATAATCAATAAGAAAAAGTGCTAAAGGCAATGTCACAGCTTGAATTTTTGAGAGATATGAGAGGTAAGCAAAAACCAAAACCAAAAAGAACAGATAAATTTTTCTCACCTGAATATAGCTGATATAGAAAATCATTGATAGCAAATAAAAAGCAGTAAAAAGTAAATCTTTTCGTCCTGTAACCCACGCTACTGACTCTACTCTCATTGGATGTAACCCAAACAATATTGCACAAAATATTGCTACCCATTTGTCTTTTAAAAGCTTCGTAACAAAAAAATATACCAACAAAACATTCAACAAATGAAGCAGTATATTTACAAAATGATATCCCACCGGATGTAAAGCAGAAAAATGATACTGTAATGCGTACGAAAACAACGTCAACCTTGGCTCTATAATTGGTGTGGTTTGCGAAAAAAGTGTTTTTATTCCATGTAAGGATAAATCCCTGATATATAGGTTTTCAGTAACATTTACATTATCATCCCAATTAAAAATAAAATCATACTGAAGCGTGTCAGAAAAAACAAAAAAAACAACAATCAGAATAAGCAAAATTATCCTGATTTTATTTTGAAAAAAATCGTGAAATTGTGTCAAAATTTATCAGTATCTTATAAAATTTGTAAATATAATTCTTTTTCAAAAAATAACATTCTTCAATTAAATCATAAAAAACAAATTCATAGGCAACTTTTTTTTACTTTTATATGTCTAATTATATATTTTACATATATTGCATTTTTATTTAAAAGCCCAATTTCTATGAAAGTATTAACTTTAACAGGTTTTCTGATTCTGTTTTTTTCGTTTGCAATCCCGCATACTGCCTATTCTCAAGACAATCAATCGAAACCATCTGCTTATAACAAATACACCTTTCATGCGAACATAAAAACTAAAGAAAAGGCTAAAGAACTAGAAGATTTTTTAGTAAAAAAAGAAAGCATCTATGTTGCAAAAGCTGATATAACAAAACAATCTTGCATGGTAATCTGCAACGATTTGATTGGAGAACAAGAAATTTTTCTACTTTGCAACAAAGTAAATATTAAGACTGGCAACTACAAAGTTGAAAGAATTGACGAAAATGAATTTAAAAAAAATCAAAACCTTAAATAATTTCAAATTTTAATACCAAAAATTATGAACAACAAATTCCGACTCAATTTTCCGGTATTATTTTTTTTTACATTGATATTTTTTTTTGTAGGATCAAGTAAAGCTTTTGCCCAACCGGCAAATGATAATGTCTGTGGCGCTGTAACTTTAACCATCAATACCACCACATGCTACAGTGCTACCAATGTGAGTGCTACTGCTACATCTGGAATCCCTGCACCTGGTTGCGCTAATTACCAAGGTAGCGATGTTTGGTTTATGGTTGTTGTCCCTGCTGGTGGGCATTTGGTTTTTGATGCACAGTCAGGAACCCTTACTGATGCAGGAATGGCTATATATTCTGGAGCAACTTGTTCCGGCCCTTTTACGCTTTTAGATTGCGATGATGATGGTGGAATGGGAAACACCCTTATGCCTAGGATAAATAAAAATGGTTTAACAGTAGGTTCAACAATATGGATTAGAGTATGGGGCTATGGCACACAAACCGGAACATTTAGCATTTGCGTATATAATGCAGTAACACCCACATCAGGCGACTGTATGAGTTCAACTTCTGTTTGTTCAAATTTTTACAACCCTGTATATTCTCCTTCCGGTCCTGGAAATTACTTGGAAGCACCCTCAGGAAGAACTTATTATTCTCTAGGATGCGGAACTTATGAGAAAAATTCTGCATGGTATTCGTTTACCGTTGAAACAAGCGGTATTTTTACATTCACTTTGAACTCAACCGATGATTATGATTGGGCATTATATGACCTTACCAACAGTTCCTGTTGGGACATCTTGGATGGTACAACTCTTCCTGTAAGATGCAACTGGTCTGCCGCAACTGGAAATACCGGATTAAACACCACAGCTACACACGAAAATGAAACAGCTTATCTGCCAGATAATGTTACGCCTACTCCTACATTTTGTAGTGCAATCACTTGCACTGCAGGGCAATCATTCGTTTTGCTTGTAGATAATTATTCTGCAGGTGGATATAATTACACATTATCCTTTAATCCTTCAGGTAGTGGTGGAACAGCCGGAATATACGATGCCACCGGTCCTGCCTTGGGATCAGTCACACCTCCATCGTGTGGGAACACAACCCTTTCTTTTTCATTTTCTGAAGATATTGCTTGTTCAAGTGTTTCTATATCTGATTTGCAACTCACTGGCCCAGGCGGACCTTATACCCTTTCAAACCTTCAGGGACTTCAATGCAATGCAGGTGCAACAAATGGAAAAGATTTTGAAATGACGGTTTCTCCTGCACTCACTACAAGTGGAAACTTTACTCTGTCAATGATTGGTTCTATTGTTGACAAATGCAACAATCCAACAAACACCTCTGTTACACTACCTTTTACCATCACCAATGTCACTGCATCTGCAACTGTTACTCAAAATGTTACTTGTTTTGGTGGAACTAATGGAGCTGCAACAGTCACTGCATCAGGTGGATCTACTCCTTATTCCTATCACTGGAGTAATGGCCAAACGACTCAAGCTGCCTCCAATCTTTCTAGTGGTTCACAAACCGTTACTGTAAGCGATCTATATGGATGCAGTGCACAGGCAACCGTTACAGTTACTGAACCTCTTGAATTAAATCCTGGTACAATTGCCACAAGTCAATCAATTTGTTATAATACAATTCCTGTAACCCTTACTTCAGCTAGCCCAGCTTCTGGTGGTTCGGGTACAATTGTCTATCAATGGCAATATACAACAGACCCGGCATGTGCAACCGGTTGGGTTGATATTTCCGGAGCCAACGGTGCTACTTATGCCCCTGCCGCTCTAACCCAAACCACTTGCTACAGACGAAAATCTACAGATAACTGCGCATCTTCATATGTAAAATATACACCAAGTATTACCATCACTGTCAATCCCCTTCCTGTTATTGTTTCGGCGGTAAGCACTGACGTAACAGTTTGTAATGGAAGTGATGGCACTATTTCCATTAATGCAACTGGAACAGGACTCACATATTCAATAAACGGTATCAGCGGTACTTTTATCCCAAATTCTGGTGCATTTTCTAGCTTGCCTCAAGGGTTGTACCCCGTGGCTGTGCAAAATTCCGCCGGATGTATTGCTTCAGGTCCATCGTTAACAATTAATGCGGCTCTTGCACCAGCAGCCCCTACCGCAGGGTCAAATGCCACCTATTGCAGTGGACAACCATTAACAGATATTTGGGCTACAGCCATTAGTGGTGCAACACTAACATGGTATTCTGATCCTGGTTTGACAAGCAACATTGGTGGTGGAGCAACTTACTCACCTTCAAATACCATTGGAACAACAAACTATTATGTTACACAAACTAAAAATGCCTGCGAGAGTGCTCCTGCTGTAGTTTCAATTACAATTAATCCTATTCCAACTGTTACCGCTACACCTGCTTCGCAAACCATTTGCAGTTGTACAAGTACATCCATCGATATTATAACCCCGATTCCTGGAACAACATTATCATGGAGCTTTGCTCAATCTGGTGTTACCGGAGCTTCAACGCCAACAAATTCAATTTATCAATCTCTTTGTTGTTCCGGTCCAAATCAGGGAGTTGCAACCTACACCGTTACACCAAGCGCAAATGGCTGTGTTGGAACTCCTCTGAACATTCAGGTTTTTGTTAATCCAAACCCTACTGTTGTTGCAACTCCCTCATCTCAAACAATATGCAGTGAAGACACTACACAAATTTTATTATCTTCTCCTGTTGCTGGTGCTACCTTCACTTGGTATATCGTTCAAAACAGTGTAACCGGTGGTTCAAATGGAAGTGGAGATACAATTGCTCAAATATTAACAAATGGAATAACAGGGCAAGGTACAGCTACATATACAGTTACTGCTACCGCAAGCTTATGTTCAGGCGCAACACATGATGTTGTTGTTACAGTTAATCCAATGCCGGATGTTACTGCAAACCCTTCCGCTCCTTTCATCTGTAGCAACAGCAACCCTGCGATTGCATTAACATCAACAGTGCCTAGTGCTTCTTTCAACTGGACTGTTGTTCAAAACAATGTAACCGGAGCAAGTGCAGGCGGTGGTTCAATTATTTCTCAAACACTGAATAATGGAACAAATGCTGATGGAACTGCCATTTATACAATCACTCCCTCAATTTTTACATGTAATGGCAACCCTATTAATGTTACAGTAACTGTTCACCCGATTGCTACAACAATCGCTACACCAGCTTCTGAAACCGTCTGTACATATGGCATCACGAATATAGCCTTAACATCAAATGTACCAGGTGCAACTTTTTCATGGACAGTACCGGCTTCAGCAAATATCATTGGTGCCTCAAATGGAAACGGATATGCCATTGCACAAACATTATACAACAATGATTCAATAGCTCATACTATTAATTATTCCGTTACTGCGGAAATTTCCGGTTGTCTTGGATTGCCATTAAGTGTCCCAATCACAGTTAATCCATTCCCTCTAGTTACTGCAACTCCTTTAAAAGACACCATTTGCAGCAATACAAACACAAATTTTGCGCTTACATCTAATGTTGCAGGTGCATCTTTCAACTGGACAGTATCAACCTCTCCAAATATTAGCGGTGGCAGTAACAGCAGTGGAACAACTATCAATCAAACACTTATCAATTCTGATTCGCTTAATATCGACTCACTTATTTACACAATAATTGCTTCTGCAAACACTTGCACTGGCGACACCATAAGCATTCCAATTTATGTGAATCCTCAACCTATAATTGATTTTGTTGATACCACTTATACTTCTTGTGGTGGTACAGATGGATCTATTACAATCATAGCCTTTGGTACTCCTCCACTTGAATATTCAATTGATGGGGGTAATACTTTTTCATCAAATGGAGGTGTCTTTACAAATCTTGGAAACAGCAATCACACTGTAGCCGTAAGAGATGCCAACGGATGTATCACAATAGGAGACACAGTTAGCATTATGGCATTAAATGCACCTCCTGCCCCTTTAGCAGAAAGAGATACTTCATACTGCCTCGGTGAAGCAATGATTGATCTGATTGCAACCCCATCAGCTAGTGGAACTTTAACGTGGTACAGCGATCCCGGACTAACTACTGTGCTGGGAACCGGACCAACCTTCACTCCATTAAACACAGTTGGGACAACTCGTTACTATGTCACCGAAGGTGCTGGCAGTTGCGAAAGTCCGTCAAATACTGTAACAATAATCATTAAAGCTCTGCCAACTTTTGTTGCTACGCCCCCTACACAAACATTCTGTAGCGGAGGCACAACCTCTATTTCTTTAACATCTGTCCCATCTGGTGGAACATTTACATGGACAGTCACTCAAAACAATGTTACCGGAGCAACAAACGGTATCGGGGCATTTATCAATCAAACCCTCACTGCCGGAAATTCATCGTCAGGCACTGCCGTTTATGCAATTACTGCACACGCAAATGGTTGCAATGGGGATTCTGCAAATGTTACAGTTTATGTTAACCCCCTTCCTCAATTATTATTAAATATTAGCTCAAATGTTTGTCAAAATGTTTCTTCAATAAACCTTGGATTGAGTGCTACACCTCCCGGTGGTACATTTTCAGGCACTGGTATTTCAGGAAACACATTCATTCCAAATGTTGCCGGATTAGGTCAACATATTATTACGTACACATATACTGACAACAACACGTGTACAAACACAACAACAGATACAATCACAGTAAATCAACTACCTACAGTTTCACTTGCTCCATTTGCACCAGTTTGTGCTCAATCAGACACATTCTCCTTAGTCGGTGGGTCACCATCAGGTGGTATATATTATGGAAATGGTATTACAAGTGGCGTCTTTTATCCTGATTCAGCAGGATTAGGTTCGCACACGATTACGTATTCATATACAGATTCAGCAGGTTGTGAAAATACAGCAACAAATGCCCTTAATGTTGTTGCTCTACCAGTTGTTTCTATTTTATCAAGCACACCTGTTTCTTGCCATAACTTATCCAATGCCAGTGCAATGGCTTCTTCCCTTGGTGGCACACAGCCTTATTCTTATCATTGGTCTAATGGTCAAAATAATGCTACTGCGATTGGACTATATTCTGACACCTTATATTTTGTAACCGTAACAGATTTCAATGGTTGTAAAGATTTTGACAGCATCTCTTTTATAAATCCTTTACCATTGACCATCACTGAAGCACATGCAAATCCAACTTGCGGCATTTCAAATGGATTCATTGCTGTTATTCCTTCAGGTGGCACTTCACCATATTCATATCAATGGTCAAATAGCGAAAGTACAGATACAATTTCAAATCTTGCTGCAGGCGTTTATCATGTTACTGTTTATGACGCTCATAACTGCTTTATAGACACCATTATTTCATTAACCACAAATCCTTCAGTTGCAGCAAACCTAATTGTAACTAACCCTACCTGCTTTGGATATACAAACGGCTCAATAATGGCAATGATCACTGGTGGTACAGGTCCATTTACATATTTATGGTCGAACGGTGTAACTACAGCACTTAACAATAATCTGCCTGCTGACACGTTTGTTCTGATTATTTCCGACATCCATGGATGCAACTACGTTGATACAGTTATTCTTACAGAACCACAACAACTTACCCTATCGTTACAAACAACAAATGTTTCTTGCTTCGGCTATAATAATGGAGATATTTTAACTTCAGTAGATGGAGGAACACAACCAGTCTCATATCAATGGTCCACTTCCTTACCAAGCAATGCCTTAACAGCAGGTAACTACTCAGTTACAGTAACCGATGCAAACAATTGTTCTGCTTTTGCAACAGATACAGTTACACAACCATCTGCAGCCCTTACTGCAACAGTCACTACAACTCATATAAATTGCTTTGGCGATAGTACCGGAACAGCTACTGTTTTGCCAACCGGAGGATCTCCTCTCTATACATACATTTGGAACACAAATCCATTTCAGACATCTGACCAAGCAATAAATTTAAAAGCTGGTCTTTACAGGGTTACAGTTATTGATTACAACTTATGCCAATATATCGATACAATAAGAGTAAATCAATCCTCTCAAATGGAACTAAAATATGAAGTTCTTAATGTTTCATGCGAAGATCCAGAAGCACGTGACGGTGAAATCAGAATGCACGCATCCGGAGGAAATCCCTTACCAACAGGATATAAATATTTTGTTAGCTCAAATCCTGAACAATATGACTCAATTGCAGAAAACCTGTATAAAGGATCATATGATATTAGAATTCAAGATAGTTCTTGCTTTAAAATGTTCAAAATTGAAGTGCCAAACACAGTTGGACCATGCCTTATCATCCCTACAGTATTTACACCAAATGCAGATGGAACACATGATACATGGAATATTAAAAACATACGCTTCTATCCAAAAGCAACTATTGAAATCTATAACCGGTGGGGAAGTCTGATTTTCAATAAAGCTGCAAACGAAGAGCAATGGGACGGGAAATACAATGGAGTTGATGTCCCCTCAGGCACTTATATTTATATTCTAGATCTTAAGAACAATACAAAGCCAAAAGAGGGAACTATCAGTATTATCAGATAACAACCATTTATTTAAAATTAATTAGTTC
>JAVHQG010000228.1:0-14410 GCA_036171035.1 Bacteroidales bacterium | reverse complement strand
AATTAAATCCCTTCGGGATTAATATAAAAATGAAGTGAGAAATGTTAGTTAATAATATTTTTGGTAAAAGTCCCTATTCAATTAAAATTATTTTTTATACATGATTTGGATAAAAAAATATTAAACGTTGATTTATAGAATTATTTTCATATTAGCCTTTACAATTGCTCAAGTTCAGTTTGCTATCGGACAAATCAATCATAAAATCACGAAAGAGGATTATATTAAATCTTACAGCGATATTGCAGTAAAAGAAATGAATAGAGTCGGCATACCTGCAAGCATAACGTTGGCTCAGGGGATTCATGAATCTGATTGTGGTAATAGTAAGCTATCTGTTGAAGGCAATAATCATTTTGGAATCAAATGTCATGCTTCGTGGAATGGTGAAAAAATATATAAAGACGATGATCAAAAAGATGAATGTTTTCGCAAATATAAAAGTGCATATGAATCATACCGCGATCATTCGGATTTTCTAAAAAACACAAAACGTTATGCTTCACTTTTTGATCTTTCAGTTACAGACTATAAAGCTTGGGCGAATGGATTAAAAAATGCCTGTTATGCAACCAATCCCAAATATGCTACATTGATTATTTCTATCATTGAAGATAATAATTTAAGTCGTTATGATAAAGGATTCACAGCATTTTCACAGTATAAAGGAAACACAACTAATGCTAAAATATCTGTTAAAAAAACGCATGAGGTTAACAAGCACAATCGAGTACCATACATCATTGTAAGAAAAGGAGATACTTTTTTTAAAATCAGCGAAGAATTCAAGTTTACGATCCGTTTCCTGCATAAATGTAACGATATGAACGAAAACGATGAATTGAAAGAGGGTCAGATTTTTTATATAGATAAAAAAAGAAATAAAGCCGAGAAAGGAATAGATTTCCATATTGTGAAAACTGGAGAAACCATGCAGACAATTGCTCAACAATATGGCGTTAAATTAAAAAAATTATATAAGAAAAATAGAATGTCACAGGGAGGCATCGTTTCTCCAGGCGAAAAACTCTGGCTAAGAAAAAAAAAGAACCAATAAATTCACAAAAATGAAAACTATTTTAATCACAGGTTCATCTTCAGGTATTGGAAAAACTACAGCTAAATATTTTGCTGCTAAAGGGTGGCAAGTTGCTGCAACTATGCGTAATCCTGATAATGAAAAAGAGCTACAAAATATATCTGGCATAAAAATCTTTAAATTAGATGTTTTGTCGGAATCATCTATTGTTGCTGCCATTCAGGAAATATTGCTGTCATTTGGAACCATTGACGTTGTTTTAAATAATGCAGGATATGCTGTAGCAGGGGCTTTTGAAACGGTTTCCCCGGAACAGGTAATGCACCAGTTTAATGTTAATGTATTTGGTTTGATGAATGTTGTTCGCAATATTTTACCCCACTTCAGAGAACATAATAATGGAACTATTATCAACGTTTCGTCTGTTGCCGGATTTGCTGCAATCCCTGGTTATAGCTTATACAGCGCTAGCAAATTTACAGTAGAAGGGTTTTCTGAATCATTGAGTTTTGAGTTACGTCCTTTTAATATTAAAGTTAAGATTATTGAACCTGGTCCTATTAAAACTGATTTTTTTGGTCGTTCTATGGATATTTCTAAAAAAGAAGGGTTAAATGTTTACAATGAATATATGCAAAAAATACTTACCGGTATGGATAAAATGGGGGATTCCGGTAAAAATCCGATTGAAGTAGCTGAAACTATTTATAAAGCTGCAACGAGCAATTCTTTTAAACTACGCTATCCTGTTGGGCTATACGCAAAATCATCAATAATTGGCAGAAAGCTCAGCCCTGATGCTATATATCGATTTGTGATAAGCAAAATGATGCAATAAAGCATTCCCCGATTTGATAGAAGTCATATAACCTTTGGTTGTAGATAATAATAAACCTGTAAATTTGTTGCATGAAAATATCAAAATTATTAATCTAAATAAAAAAAATTATGAGCGTATTAGTTGGTAAAAAAGCCCCTGTTTTTAAAGCAAAAGCAGTTGTTAATGGTGGAGAAATTGTTGCAGATTTTTCCCTCGATCAGTTCGTTGGAAAAAAATATGTTTTATTCTTTTTCTATCCATTGGATTTTACTTTTGTATGTCCTACTGAAATTGTTGCATTTCAGGATAGACTTTCTGAATTTGAAAAGAAAAATGTAGCAGTTGTTGGTTGTTCAGTTGATTCTGAATTTTCGCACTGGAAATGGTTGCAAACAGATTTAAAAGATGGTGGCATCAAGGGTGTGAATTTCCCATTGGTTTCAGATCTTACGAAAACAATTGCTGAAAACTACGATGTGCTTGCCGGAAGCTATGATTACAATGATGAAGGAGAAGCTTCTTTCTCAGGAGCACCTGTTGCATACAGAGGACTGTTTTTAATAGATAAAAATGGAGTTGTTCGTCATCAGGTGGTAAATGACTTGCCACTTGGTCGTAGCATTGATGAAGCAATGAGAATGGTTGATGCACTTCAGTATTTTGAGGAAAATGGAGAAGTTTGTCCTGCTAACTGGAGTAAGGGTAAAGAAGCCATGAAAGCTACACAGGAAGGCGTTTCTAAATATTTAGCAAAACACTAATCATATCCTGTTAAAAATAAAAAAATCTCCTCGTAAAGGAGGTTTTTTTATTTTACAAAAATCTCTTTATAACAACCCTCCTCTGTGGAAAATCTCTAATTGCACATCCGAGAATTTTTCAATAATGGAAGAATTATTGTTTGCTGTATTTGTAATCAGTCCGGTTTCAAAATTTACTTTTATCACATCTCCATCTTTTACTGAAAGTGAGGTGATATCCTTATATGTCATGATTGGCAATGCCGCATTGATAGCATTTCTTTCATAAATTGCACCAAATGATTCTGCAATGATGCAATGAATGCCTAAAGCTAAAAAGCAATCAACAGCTTGCTGACGGGAACTTCCGGCACCAAAATTTTTCTGTGTTATAATAATATCACCGGGGTTTGCCTGTTTTGCAAAATTTTCGTAGCCTTTTAGGTTGTCAAAAGTATATTGTCCCATTTGATTAATATCAGTAATAGCCAAATAGCGGTTATGGAAAATCATATCCGTATCAATGTTGTCTTCTTTGATATACCACACACGACCCATAACTTCAACGGATTTACCGGTTTTTGCTTTCTTCGTAAAAACAATATTTGAGTTCAGATGGATATTTGTAGTATCTTTTGTAAATAAAACCGGGTTTTCAGGGATTTCATTTTCGTTTGTAATATAACCGGCAACTGCCGATGCTGCAACAGTCGCAGGAGATGCCAAATACACTTCCCCTTCGCCCTGTTTCCCGGGGAAATTTCTATTGCCTGTGCTAATCGAGATTTCTTTTTTGCCATTCATTCCAACTTGACCGGCTGCACAGCCTGCACAGCCTGCATTTGAAACAATCGCACCAGCTTGTTTAAAAATGTTAATTAAACCTTCATTTAAACTTTGCTTCCAAATTGAATCTGTAGCCGGAACTATTTTTAATATTACCCCTGGTGCTATTTTGCGATTTTTTAAAATTTGTGCAGCAATGCGTAGATCTTCTATGCGACCATTTGTGCAACTGCCAATAAATGCAGAATCAATTTTTATTTTTGAAACCTGAGTGATAGGCACTGCACCGTGCGGCTTTCCCGGCAATGAGGCCATCGGAACAAACTCAGCAATATTGATTTCATGTATTTGTTCGTACTTTGCATCTGAATCAGCAGCGATTTTTTCTAGTTTCATCTCTGCTTTTTCTTCACAATATTTCATCACTGCATCATTTGGTGGAAACAATAGAATTATTGCACCCATCTCTGTTCCCATTGAAGCAATAGTGATTCTTTCATCAATAGTGAGTTTGTCGATCTCTTCGCCATATAGCTCAACAGAATATCCAAGTAATTTGTTTGCACCAAAAATATGAAGCAAATTTAATACAATGTCTTTTGCCGAAATAAAGTTTGGTCTTTTCCCATTGATATTTAGTTTTACAGATGCAGGAACTTTAAACCAAACAGCACCTTTAGCAAAGGTTGCAGCAATATCCTGGTCACCCATGCCTTGCCCAAATGCACAGATAGCACCCATTATGTTTGCATGAGAATCTGTTGAAACAAATGTACTGCCAGGCCATGCAAGCCCGTTATCAATAACATAATGAGTACCGATGCCTTCGTTGATATCAAACACTTTTATTCCATTCTCACGAGCAAAAATACGGCAGATATGTTGATTCACCGCATATTTCTGATCCGAACCGGTAGGATTACAATCAAAAGTGAAGAATGTTTTGGAGGGATCTGATATTTGTAGTCCATTTTCATGTAGATTTTTTATAACATTCGCTCCTCCAAAATCACGTGCTGCACGGGTATCAATCGAAATATCAATATTTTCACCTAGTTTAACAGTATCATATTTTGAATGTTTTGCCAGGATCTTCTCTATAATCGTCATAGGCATAAAATCATGTATTAAATTTATAACAAACGTAAATGTATTTTTCAAAATAAACAAGTATGCTGTTTTTAGAATGTTTTTAATGAATTAATAAATGCACTATTGCAGAGCTACTTAACATATTATATTGATAAAATTCTGAAAAAAAATTCTGATTTTATATTTATTTATTTTTAAAAAAAGTTATTTTCATATTTTAATTTTTGTACAAAACCATTTTTTATACATCGTTCAATATTTACTGCATATGTCACAGTCGGAATCAGATTTTATTACAGAATACGAAGCTTTAAAGATAGCGTTTGCCAAGCTTCAACATGAGTATAAAGAAGTCTTAAATCAAAATGAGAGGCTGCTTACGATTAATAAAAAAAATGAAGAGATTTTGTCTTCAATTCAGTCGAAGGGGAAAGATGGTGAGCTAGGCAAAGACAAATTGCTCCGCTATAAAATGGTTTCTGTTTTTTTTGCTAGCATTCAGGGCTTTTCTAAACTTACAGAACATATGGAAGCAGAGGCTTTGATTGATGATTTAGATAAATTTTTCTTAAATCTTGATACCATCGTTGCCAAATTTAATATTGAAAAAATTAATAGTATTGGCGATACATATATGAGTGCAGGCGGAATTCCCCAGAAAAATCGTACAAACCCTATTGAAATTATTCTTGCTGCGCTTGAAATACAACAACATCTAAAAAAATTGCAGGAGGAGTATGCTTTCAAAAATAAAAAATTATGGGATATTAGTATAGGAATTCATACGGGACCTGTAACTGCAAACATCGTTGGGAAAAAGAAAATTTCTTATGAGCTAAAGGGTGATACTGTTAATATGGCAAGTCGCATTCAGGCTGCAGGTGAGGTTGGTAAAATTACAATTTCGGAAATGACTCATGAATTGGTTGAAGAGTATTTTAGGTGCGAATATATTGGGAAAATGCCCGTGAAATATATGGGTGATATTTCGCTTTACGTGGTGAAAGGGTTCAGTCCTGATTTTTCTGTTGATAAAGAAGGGCTTATACCTAATAAAAAATTTAAAATTCGGTTTGCCCTTGTAAAATATGATGATCTCGAAGAATTTATTTTAAATAAGCTTGAAGCTGAACTACCAAAACATCTGTATTATCATAATCTTAAACATACGATTGATGTTACAAATCAGGCTGAATTAATAGGTCGTGGAGAAGGTATCAATGACGAGGAAATGTTGCTGTTGAAGACTGCCGCATTGTTTCATGATTTGGGACACACAATTAATTCCAAAGATCACGAATTTATTGGTACACAGTTGGCAAAAGAAATCCTACCCATTTATGGATATGAATTGGATCAAATAGAGATAATCAATAGCATTATTATGGCAACGAAATTGCCGCCTGCACCAAATACTTTGCTTGAACGTATTATCTGTGATTCAGATCTTGATTACTTAGGAAGAGCTGATTTTATACCTGTTTCAGATACTTTGTTTAAAGAATTGCAAGCACAGCATTTTATTACAAATCTTGATGATTGGAACAGGTTACAGATTAAATTTTTATCGTCTCATCATTACTTTACTGAAACTGCAAATAAATTACGTGAAGTGAACAAACAACAACAGATTGAAAGAATCATGAAACTTCTTCCTGAATGTAACGAAAATAAGTTATAGCTGACTTATTTGGTAAAGAAAAAATCTATTATTGTACACGTTGCAAAAAGTAAACTAGCAACACCATTGGTTGTTCCAAAAGCAAGATTTATTTTGCTTAAATCATGAGACTTTACTAGCAGATGCTGATATGTGAGTAAGCCAATAAATATCAACGTCCCAATCCAATAGATTATTCCCATTTGACCATAAATGCCTGCTCCAATAACAAGTACTACAGTCAAAGTATGTAATCCAATGGACAAAAAAAGTGCATTTTTAACTCCCATGAAAACAGGGATTGATTTTAATTTTTTTTGTTTATCAAATTCTTCATCCTGCAAGGCATATATGATATCAAATCCACTGACCCAAAACAAAACAATGAAAGAAAAAAATAAAGGAAAGTAATTGAAAAATCCGGTTACTGAGATGTATGCCCCTATTGGAGCTAAGGCCAAACCAATGCCTAAAATAAAATGGCATAATGGAGTAATCCTTTTTGTGTAACTGTATGCTAAAATAACACCCAACGCTATTGGTGATAAATAGAATGTAAGATGATTGATAAAAAATGTTGTGACAATAAATAAAATTGAATTAATTATAACAAATAACAATGCAGATTTTGCGCTTATTAATCCTGCGGGAATCTCCCTGTTTTTGGTGCGTGGATTTAATTTGTCGATTGAACGATCCAGATATCTGTTAAAGCCCATAGCGGCATTTCTGGCAAATACCATACATAAAATCACAAGTAGAAGCAGCCTCCAGCTGAAGTTATTGCTTTGATTCCTTTCTGCAAGAAAGAACCCAATCATCGCAAAAGGTAACGCAAATATAGTATGACTAAAGGTTACAAGAGAAAAATATTTTTTAATTTTATTGAACATCTACTTAAAATTACGCCTTCTAAATTCAGAGCAAATAATTGCAGTGGCAACAGATACATTAAGTGATTCAGGAGTCAATTCTGTTTTTTGGAAACAGGGTATATGTAGCTTATTCTTGATAAATTTTTCAATATCTTTTCGGATTCCACTTCCTTCATTCCCCATGATGATAATCCCATTTGGTGAAAGTGGATGCTGATAAATATCGTTCCCATTTAAAAATGTGCCGTATATTGGGATATTAAAAAGTGAAACGGATTCAAAAAATTCTATAATATCTGTGTAAAATAATTTTACTCTCGTGATTGATCCCATGCTAGCTTGCACAACTTTGGGATTGTAAATATCAACGGTATTTTTAGAACAAATGATGTTTTTTATCCCAAACCAATCGGCTGTACGGATTATTGTTCCTAGGTTTCCGGGATCTTGAATATCGTCCAAAAAGATTGTTATTTGATCTTTTATATCTTGTATTTGAAAAGTGATATTGGGAATTTCAATAAGAGCGAGAACATTTGAAGGATTTTTTAATTGAGTGATTCGTCTCATTTCATTTTCAGAAATAATTTGAAATTCGCTTGTCGATGATTGTTCTTGATAAATTTGTGATTGAATATTTTCTGATATAGAAAAAACTGAAAGAACATGATAGGACGAATGCAACAGATCATTTACAAGCTTTGTCCCCTCAGCAATGAATTTGCACTCCTTATCCCTGTTTTTCTTTTGGGATAATAAATTAATATAGGCAATTGTATTTTTTGTCAACATGAGATAACAAAAAAGCTCCACTATGCAATTTGAGTGAAGCTTTTTTTAGATTATGATAATCGACTATTTGCCGGTTCTGATAAATTCATCTAATTTGCTTACTGATCCTTCAAAATCAAAGGCATCATTTACTTGATAGTAATTATCAAGATCATAGGTTTTTTTATGCGCATATTTAGCAAATTCAAGACGACTTTCTTCAAAGTCGAAAATTTTCATGATTTCTTTTACTTGTGATACAATCATACAATTTGCATCAATAATTTGTTTTGCAATTGTTAGTTGTGCATTTGAGAAATTTTTTGCCAGAATGCTTTCTTTGGCTTTCGTAAATGCCTCGCTACTCATTGGGTTTGTGCATCCAATACGACCGTTATATCCGGCAACAGCAGGAACAGTTTGCTTTATAGGTATTTCTGATTGTTCAACTCCGCTCAAGTTCTCTGAAATATGTGGGTTGTTATGTTTTGTTGCTGTGACGTTGTTGCTTTGATTGTTGTTAGTCTTAACTCCACCACTTGTTGAGTTTGTTTTTGAGTTTGCTGTTTGATTATTATTCCCTGATATATTTGCAGAAATGCTAACACTCCCGGCAGTGTTGTTGGAAGTAGAGCTTGCCGTATTATTTACTTGCCCTCCGTTTGATGATGAAGAAACAGTTGATGTTGAGTGTGCAGTAGTATTGTTGCCTGTTTTGTTGCCGCTTGTGTTGTCGTTAACATTTACATTTAGGCTAACACTTCCTCCGTCAGCTCCAATGCCCATGTTTATGCCGATATTTGCATTGCCTGTATTTGTATCATCATCAAAATTGGAATTGGTGCTAATATTAGAGTTACTGTTATTATTATTATTTGTTGTAGTTGTTATTGTAGTAGTTGTAGTAGCAGGTTTGTAATCATTATAAATAACAACAGCCTGGTTACTTGAACTTTCTGAACGGGTAGCTTCAGAAAGAGATATTTGTTTTTTAGAACTCATATCATAGTGATCTGATTTTTTATAAATCACAAAAGTTGACTCGGTTCCGTTTGCAAGATTAATTGTTTTGTTAACATCTTGAATGCGATTATTTTCAAAAGCAATTTTAATGTTATGGCTCGACCCCGAAATGTCTAGAACTTTTACATTTGATTCCATATATTGATGTTGAACAATACCATCTATATGTACTGTGAATTTTTCTCCAAGTTCAGAATAAAATACAGCACAAGGAGCCTGTGCTTTAATAAATGAAATAGTACATAAAAAGTACATAAAAAACATTACTCGCTTCATCCGTGAATAACTTGTTTTTAATTGGTCGGATGGAACTTCATGTTTGATATTTTCATCTGTGTTTTTGGTTTTGCGAAAACATGTTCGTTTCATATTAATAAGATTTAAGTTTATATTTTTCTACAAAATTACAAATTTTATGCTTACAAAAATTAAACCATTGTGTCTGATTCATCACGTTTCTTAAAACCGCCTGAAATAAAATTAAATAATTTGCCAATTAAATTTAATTTTCTTTCCTCTTCCTCGTAGTATCCTGCACCATTGCTATATCCGTAACCGTAACCGTATCCATATCCATATCCGTAACCATATCCATATCCATAGCCGTAACGGTATCCGTAGGATTTTTTCACATCTACGTCATTTACAAGAATACACATATTTAGAATTTTTTTATTATCATTCAAATCGTTGATGAGTTCTACTACATTTTTGTTGGAATAATTTTGTCTGACAACAAATATATTTATATCGGTAAATTTTGAAATGAGCAGTCCGTCGGTAACTAAGGCAACAGGTGGGGTGTCAATAATAATATAATCAAAAATATTTTTTGCCTGATCAATAAATTCTCTCATTGCCGGCGTTTCTATTAATTCAGCAGGGTTTGGTGGGACGGGACCGGAAACAGCAATAAATAAATTATCAATATTTGATGGCTGAATGGATTCACTAAAAGTGCTTTTATTTATTAGAAAAGTGCTTAATCCTTTATCGTTTGGCAAATTGAAGATTTTATGAATTTTGGGTTTTCTCAAATCAAGACTGACTAATAATGTTTTTTTATTTGACATTGCAATTATTGCTGCAAGGTTTATTGCACAAAATGTTTTACCTTCTCCACTTACTGTTGATGTAATAGAGATTACTTGTTTTTCTTTTGTTGTGAAAAATCCAAGATTGGTTCGGATTGTTCTGAATGACTCAGAAATAGAAGATTTTGGACTGTCAAAAACAGGCATGTCTATTTGTTTCATATTGTGCCCGATTACTCCAACAATTGGGATTTTTGTTTTTGTATCTAAATCTTTCCTGTCGTGAATTCTGTTGTTCATTAAATCTTTTAGTATAATTAAAATGAGTGGAATCAGAAATCCAATTGCCAACGCAACTATCTTATTAAAAGTTGGATCAGGTGCAATTTGAATGGCATTATCTACCCGGGCATATTCCAGCACTTTATTGTCTGGTATATTAGATGCTTGTGCTATACCCGCTTCAGCTCTTTTTTGAAGTAAATAAGTATAGAGTGCGTCACTTAATTTATATTTTCGATTAATTTTAATAAAAGCTCTTTCAGTCCCTGGAACTTTCAGTAACTCTTTGTAGGCAAAATCGATTCGTTTGTTAAATTCTGCAATTGTGATTTCGTTGTTTTTAATAATGTTTCCAATGTTTTCAATTAAGGCATCTTTGGTGTTTGCAATTTTCATATTTACATTTACAAGAGATGGATTATTTGATTTATACACTGATTGTAACTCGCTTTTCTGAATATACAATGAGCTTAATTGTGCAATTAAACTCCCTAATACTTGATCTGAAACTCCAATCACAGCAGGGAAAATTATTTCTTTTAAATCAGTTTTATTTTGAATGTATTTTAATAAATAATCATAGTATTTTGAATTAATCATATACACTGCTAATTGATTTTGTAAATCATTAATTCGCTTGGATACAACTCCTCCTTCTTGTGAAATATCCATTATTTTATTGCCTGTCTTAAAATTTTGTATATTATTTTCAGCCTTATCTAATGAGTCGGAAATATCACCCATTTGAAAGTCAATAAATTCAATTGTGTTTTTTGCTATTTGGTTTTTTTCATTTAACCCTAATTGGATATATACATCTATAATTTTATTGATATAATCAACACCCTTTTGCGCCTCATTGCCTGTTATTGTAAGTGTTAATACCGATCCTTCCTTGGGCTGTGTGATTTGTAATTTATCTTTATAGGTATTTGTTAATGAATTAATATCATTGATAATGAAATAATAATCTTTAGATTTATTTATTGCCTGATAATTGAAGTTTTCTATGTTTTTAATAATAGTGAAACTCAAATCTTTTGTTTTATATTTTTCACCAAACTTCAGTTTTTTGTTTATGTAGCTGCTTTCATCACTCTCTATTTTAAACTCATTTTCAGAAAGTAGTGTTATGTGCAATGGGTAGGATGTTAATTGATTTTCAAGTGTATCAACAACAACAGTATAAAAATTTGTCTGGTAAAGCTCGCTGGTATTAATTCTTCCTTTTTCATAATATGAAACCCTGAAATTAAGTGACCGTAGAGTTCTGCTTGCAATCGGATAAGATGATAGAATGCTGATTTCATTTTGAAGATTTTTTTTCGGTCTGTATGTTTCAATTCCAGGGGCAACAGCTTCAGATCCATATTTTATTTGATCTGCATTGCGAACGATTAATTTTGCAGAAACATTATATACCGGAAGTGTATAGCGATTCAAATAATAGGCAACAGTGTAAGCAATGGAAATTGTAATCACAAACCAATACCAATTCGATAGAATTTTGAATATATATTTTTTAAAGTCAACGCTTTCTTCTTTAAGAAGATTTTGGTTCTCCATCAGAAACTATTTTTTAACAATATTAACAAGTAGTGTAACGGTGGTAATCATTGAAACAATGATTGAAATAATTGCCCAGTCTAACTGTAATGCTTTTGCTTTGCGGGGTTCTACATAAATCACATCGTTGGGCAAAATATAAAAGTTAGTAGATGATAATAATTTGGAGTCAGTAAGGTCAATTCTATACGTAACTATTCCTTTATCGGTTGTACGTACAATCAAAACATTTCGCTTATCTCCCATATCTCTTACATCGCCTGACAATGCCATTGCTTCTAAAAGTGTTAGCCGATTGCTATAGATATATTTCATGCCGGGTGAGTTTACTTCACCTAAAATTGTGATTTTAAATAAACTTAATTTTGCAAAAACAATTGCATCCTGAACATACGTGTTTAACTTTTCACCAACGATTTTCCGCACTTCATCAATTGTTTTGTCTTTAATCAAAATATCTCCTATCACTGGTAATTTAATATAACCTGAATCATTTACAATATAACCGTTGTAATAGGCATTGGCTTCTAAGCTGTATATTTGAGATGCACTCACTCCACTACCATTATTTTGAAATGAATTGAAAAGGTCGTTTACATCTTTGCTGTAACTGAAAATTTTCACACTCAATATATCGTTGGACTTAATTTTATAATCAGGTGGCACAGCAATGCTCATTGTGTCAGTGCTTTTCATTGAAATGTCTTTTACATACCGCTGCTTCCAATAACTGCACGAATTAAGCAAGATAACAAAAATAGTTAAAAGTGAAAGGTAAATTATTTTCTTCATTTTAAAATTTAATCTTAACCTGCGAAATTAGAAAGAATTTGGAATTTATAATAATCTGCTGATTTTTATTTTACTTTGTGAGCTGAAATTATATTTTGCTTATGTTTAATTTGTTGTAAAGGATGTGTCTGTTTATTAATATTAAAGGATCTTTGCAAAATGTTTCAAATCCTTGTGTTATGGGGATTTTAAACACCACACCTGATTCGTTTTATGATGGTGGGAGGTTGCACACCATTGATGCTATTGAACAGAAAATTATACAATATATTTCCGAAGGTGCTGCTATTATTGATATTGGAGCAGTTTCTTCTCGCCCGGGGGCAACGCTCCCAGATGAAAAAGAAGAGTGGAATCGTCTGTTACCTACATTGAATATATTATATAAATTCCATTCAAAAATCATTTTTTCACTCGATACATTTAGAGCTTCTATTGCATCTAGGGCTGTTCTAAATTTTGGAGTTGATATTATTAATGATATTACTGCCGGTAGATTGGACTGTAATATGTTTGAAACAATTGCTCGCCTTGATGTACCTTATATTATCATGCACATGCAAGGGCTGCCTGAAACAATGCAGCTTAATCCTGATTACAAAAATCTAATAAATGAGATGATACTTTTTTTTACTGAAAAAATTAATTCATTGCATCGTCTCGGTATTCACGATATCATTGTTGATCCCGGCTTTGGCTTTGGGAAAACCATTCAGCATAATTTCCAACTTCTTTCTCAACTTGAAATTTTTAAGTTGCTTGAAATGCCAATATTGGTAGGGCTTTCAAGAAAATCGATGATCTATAAAACTCTTGATAAAAATCCTCAGGAAGCATTAAATGGTACAAGCGTATTACACGCTGTTGCTCTGCTCCATGGTGCAAATATTTTAAGGGTTCACGATGTGAAAGAGGCTGTTGAAGCCGTTCGGTTAATGCACCAATTAAATGGGGATATGAATTTCTAATTCGGCTACTAATTTGTTATTTGTAAATCAATCATTATTATGAAAGTAAAATCAGTTACAACCTACACCGCCAATTTAAATGACGAGGAACAAAGTTTTAAAAATTCTTACATTGAATATAATCTACATGGCAGTGTCCTTGTTGCTGCTGAATGGACAGGTACTCATGAGCTGGAATCAAAAACAGTTTCTATCTACAATGCGGAAAATAAAATTATTGAGGAAACAAATTACGCATACGATGATGAAATCTCAGAACATGCTGTGTTCTCTAGAAACAATGATGGATCGATTGCTAAAGTTGAAATAGAATATGCTGATGGTACAGTTTTGCATAAAATATTTTCATATAATTCTGCTGAAAATACCCGAACTATCTTGCTTTCTAATGAAGACGGGGAGGATGAAGGAAAGGAATTTTATAAATTCGATAACAATAAAAATATCATCGAAAAAATAATGCACAATTTTGCAGGCGATTTGGAAGAACATAAGAAATTCATATATGATAATGATAAAATCATTCAAGAAGAACAATTCGATAAAGCTGGTTTTTTAATTTCAACTCGTAGATATAGCTACGATCTCACCGGTAATTTGATTGAGTTGATTGCAACAAATTGTAAAAATATTATTATTGAGAAAGTTAAAACTAAATATGATGAGAAAAACAGGATTGTTGAACAGATTGCAAAAGACTCATATTTGATACGTATTACCTACGATGATGCAGCACATACTAGGGTGGAAGAGAGATTTAATCAGCTAAATCAAATGATTTATTATTTAAAAACTTATGAAAACGAGCAGGGTTTAATTACAGAAGAAGAAACCCATACTTTGCATATTACATATAAATACGAGTTTTTTGATGAGGCATAATTTGCTTAATCAGATTTATTTAGTTTATGCAAGAAAACTCAGTGTCAGATAAGAAAATGTCAAGAATGAGGCTTTCACGG
>JAVHQG010000227.1:0-2926 GCA_036171035.1 Bacteroidales bacterium | reverse complement strand
TGATTCTTTTGTCTTGAAATCATTATAATTAAATTTTAAAATATGCAGATTATTTCCATCTTCTTTTATTTTAATCTTTAACCCTTTCCACCATGTTTTATCGGCATCATCGGCAATATAAAACTGTCCTGTTTTAAATACCAAAGAATCTAAATAAATATCCATCCCACCAGTTCGGTGATCAACTGTGAATTCCATAATATCATTGTTGTGTTTCCATATTAATCTAAACAATGGCCATGTTGTACGGATTTTTACATAAAAAAAATGTGTAGTATCATTATAAGAAGTAGTAAGAATCCGACCCGGATTTGGTAAAATAAATAAAGTGTTTTTTACCAAACTGTCTTTCGTAATTATTTTTCCTTTTGCATTAAACAATCTGAAATAATAATTAATGTTCTGTGGCTCTTGTGCATTGCAAACACAGAAACTTAACATATTTAACAATAGTATATATAATCCACAACGCATAATTGCTTGCAAGATAACAAATATTGGAAATCCGGTTTAAAAAGTTTTAATTTTAAAATTGCTATTCAATATTGTAAATCAATAAAAAATCATTTAGGTTTGCTGAAAAAATAAATAATATGAGTGGTAAAACATTTGTTGAAAAAATATTTAATGCAGAAGTAGGAGCTATTGTGTTTACAAAGCCTGACCTCGTTCTTACGCACGATAATACTGCGAGCATAAAAAAAACATTTGAAAAAATGGGTGGGCAAAAAGTCCACAATCCTGATCAATTACTTGTTGTACTCGACCACAATGCCCCGCCCACAGATGCAAAATTGGCTAACGACTATCAAACCATTCGTGATTTTGTAAAAAATCAGGGAATAAAAAAGTTCCATGATGCAGGTAAAGGGATTTGTCACCAGATTATGTCTGAATATGCAAAACCCGGGATGATAATTGTTGGGAGCGATAGTCATACTTGTACTGCCGGTGCTTTCAATGCAATGGCAGCAGGAATCGACCGAACAGAGTCTGCCGGACTTTTTAAGCGCGGTGAAACATGGTTTCGTGTCCCTGAATCAATAAAGATAACATTAACCGGAAAATTGCAATCGGGCGTTTACGCAAAAGATTTGTCTCTCTGGATTATCGGCATGATTGGCGCTGATGGAGCAAATTATATGTCTATTGAATATCACGGTGTTGGCGTGAAGTCGCTTTCTATTTCAGATAGGATGACCATTGCGAATCTTGCTTCTGAAATGGGTGCAAAAAATGCAGTTTTCCCTTGTGACGAAATACTCGAAAATTTTTATGGCATAACGCAATGTAATGGCACTTGGGCTGATATTGATGCAAAATATAATAAAGAAATAAAAATTAATTTAAATGATATAGTTCCTATGGTTGCCGCTCCTCATCAGGTGGATAATGTAAAAACTATTTCTGAACTACAGGGTACAAAATTACATCAAGGCGTTATTGGAACATGCACGAACGGTCGTTTGCAAGATTTACGCATTGCTGCCGAAATATTAAAAGAGAAAAAGATTGCTCCTGATTTTCAACTTTTGATTATACCTGCTTCACAAAAAATATTTTTAGATGCAATTCAAGAAGGAATTATTTCTATATTTATCAATGCCGGAGCTACTGTTCTATCTTCCTCGTGTGGCCCTTGCCTTGGAACGGGTCAAGGTATTCCTGCCGACAAATTTAATGTAATATCTACTGCAAATCGTAATTTCCTTGGCAGAATGGGAAATAAAAACTCATTTGTCTATCTGGCGTCTCCTGCAACCGTTGCATTTAGTGCCTTAACAGGGAAAATCACTGATCCACGCGGGATAAAATTCAATGATAAATTTTCTTTTGCAAAAACAGAAACCAATACATATGAAATTAAAAAAAGTGAAAATCGTAAATTTGGAAATGTATGGAATTACAAAGATATAAACGACTTGAACACCGATCAAATGTTTGCGGGGAATCTTACTTATAGTGTGTTAAGTTCCGATGCTCCCGCAATTATGCCTTACCTTTTCAAGGGTTTTGATGAGAATTTTACTGAAAATGTAAAAGAAGGCGATCTCATTTTTGCCGGTGAAAATTTTGGCTGTGGCAGCTCACGAGAGCATCCGGCTGTGGGTCTTGCTTACGCCGGAGTGAAAGCTGTTTTTGTGAAATCTGTCAACAGAATTTTTTATCGCTCATGTATTAATCAAGGCTTGCTACTTATTGTAAACAAAGAAATTGTTGATACTTACCATTCAGGAGAAAATGTAGATATTAATTTCGCCGAAGGATTTGTTCTAATTGGGACAAAGAAAATAAATTTTGCTCCCTTACCTGAAAAATTAATGAACATTATTAAGTATAAAGGGCTTGAAAATTATATTCGCATGGAAGGATAATAAGTAAAAAAATGTACCAGATAAGAGAAGCAAATATCAACGACGCAGCCACTATTTCTAGTTTTCAAATTGCTATGGCAAAAGAAACAGAAGAATTTGACCTTGATAATAAAATTGTGTTAGAAGGTGTTCGTGCCGCAATAACAGATGCAAATAAAGGTAGCTACCTTATTACTGAATTTCAAGAAAAAATTGTTGCTTCTCTTATGCTCACTTGGGAATGGAGTGATTGGCGTAACAGCACAATTATCTGGATACAAAGCGTGTACGTTTTACCTGAATTTCGTGGTCAGGGAATCTATAAAAAAATGTATAACCACGTTCAAAATATTGTGTTATCTGACAAAAAGTATATTGGAATTAAACTATATGTGGATAAACATAACATAAACGCTCAAAAAGTGTACACCGCCCTTGGAATGAACGGTGAACACTATACTACCTTTGAATGGATGAAAGAGTGTAAATAGTGCTTGCAAGCAAACTCAGTATCAAATAACTATTCAACATTCAATACCTCTTTGAAAGCTTTCACAAACGATTCTTTCGGC
>JAVHQG010000226.1:0-2933 GCA_036171035.1 Bacteroidales bacterium | reverse complement strand
GGAAACCATGTAAAAGTGTTCACAATAATCAGTTTATGAAAAAACTAATCAATAATAGTAATTTTTTTGCAGATCTGATCAAGTTCAGTTTCAATATGTATTATGTATATCCCGGGAACAACGTCATTCAAATTGATAATTTTTTGGGTTACACCTGTTTCAACATCAAAACTATCTTTATAAACAAGACTTCCTGTAACATTAACGATTTTTATTGAAACATTATCAGAATAATTTAAGTTCAGAAACAAGAAAAAATTTCCTTTACTGGGATTTGGATATGTAAAGAAAGACAGTACAGAATTACCTGCTAATTTAGGAGTTTTAACATTCCCACCAACAATAAAAAAGTAAGGATCTGATTCCCCCATTAATGCGTTGTATGCAAGTTTACCGGTTACATCTTTGGCTTTGATGTAATAAAATACTGTATCACCTGTATTTTGAGTAGGAATATTTCCCGAATATGAGAGATAACTTACATACATCATCGGGATAGAATCCCATGCGCCATTGTTATTGACTTTATATACAATAATCGGATAATTGTTTGCAATTGCATTTCGGGCATACGATACAACTTTGGCATTAATATCATATCCAGTTGTTGAATTGATTACTCCATAAAGAGGCAAATGCTCAATATAAAGCATTTCTCTATCGGCAATTTCGTGCGTACGGCAATGCAGTGCATCTGTACCAAACCATGTTGCCGTGCTTGATGTATATCCTTTTACTATATATCCCGGCATTGCTTTTCTATATGCTCTTAAAGCTGCGGTATCATGTGCTGCAGAATTACCACCTTTAATGGGGACAAATACTCTATTGTTGAAAATAAATGAATTGGAATAGGGTTCTGCGGTAGCAGTTTCAGCACTACCAGCAATAAGCACTCTGGTAACTTTGTATTTATATCCGAAAGGGCTATTTGTACTGGCAAAATATGCAGCAGCAGCTTCATACTGGGCATGCCTGGCATCTGATGAAGGAACAGAATCAACAAGTATTTTATCGGGAGCCAATAGCTTTGCCCAACAGTCGATGTGTTCAATGTATGCGCCTTGTGCATCTGGACGAATCATATAATTATTAATTCCCAAATAATCATGTGCGGCTTGTTGTATCTGGGTTAGTGTTAAGCTTGGATTTTCTTCTGATGTTAATACTGTTGAAACAGCATTGTTATATCCGTCACACATATAATTGCCACCGGTATGAATCAAATCCATTCCAAACATTGTTATATTTAGTAAGGTTGCTTCTGATGTTGTAACTACATCATCATACGGCCTGTTTCTGTTGTACGTGAAATCAACAATCTGCACACGATAGCTGCTATCGGCAATAAACCAACCCGTGTAATCTCTTGTCCACCATGAATCGATTGCTGATGTGGTTAAGAAACTACAATTAGCTGTATTTACACCATTTGAATTAAGAGTACTTATAATTGAAGCCTGATCTGAGCTTGTTGCTATAATAATCACCTTACCTGTAGTGGATAAATCTTTAATAACCGTATAAGGCAGTCCAAATCCGTTTAAATAGGCGATAATAACTGCTTCTGCCGGCTCAAATTCAGCAATATTTCGAACAGATCCAATTGGAGGATTCGTAGAAAAAATGTTCTTGTGTAGCCCACTCATACTTAGTTTTTCGCTGTTATTCATTTGATGTGTAAGTCCATTATTTGGCAATGTATTCTTTTGGGCATGTAATTGTCCGACATGAATTGCAAGAAATGCAAACACGAGAAACATAAAATATTTTGTCATACTTTTTTTTAAATTATTTTTCAAATTATTTTTTTATTAAAAATTACTCTTTTACAATTTTCTGACTATTGAGCAATTCATGCTTTTCATTATACATTTTTATAAAATAAATTCCTTTTTGCAATGAAGAAATATCGATATTGTTACACCCTGTTGAAAATGTTTTAACCTCCTTACCTAATATATCAGAAATTATCAGAGTTTGAAATAACAATTCAGTAATTATTCTTAAGTTATTTTTTGCAGGTACAGGGAATGCAAATAAAGATTCATTATTGACAACAAATGGATTTACAAAAGTATTTACCGGCATATGATCTTTATATCTGATTGTATATTGATTTCCTGTTTTACTTACCTGCAACAAAGGTTCTCCTTGATTATCGCCAAGCCAGATGTACTGTGTTTCAAGAGGTCTGTTTATTGTTGTACCATAATGAACAATAGTATCCACATAAAGTGTATCTGTTGTGTAGATAAGCGATTTTACACGCATTGCATCAAATGTGCCATAAGGGGTTGTTAAAGAGCCATACGCATCAACCAAATTTATTCTTCTAATTTTTTGACCATAATAGCCAAGTGAAGGGATTGAGTTCCCATATTTTGAGGTAGATGAATCAATGTTTCCCAGTTGCATCGGGAAAATAAAAAAGTTTTCAGGAATATCATATTTCATAGCTGTTGGTACACCGTTAATTTTAGCACCTTGCCCTACCTGCACATATCCTGAACTCGATGATTTTAAAAAATTAAATGTTTCTGTAATCTGCACTTGTGGAAAGGGACTTGCTGTATTAAAATTTCTGTTTACAACCGTTGCCTTGTGAACTTGATCCAAAAAACTATTAAACACCAGATTATAGGTTACCGGGATATATGTTGACAAGACTGAAAAGAATGTATCAACCGTTTGAGAATTTAGAGTGAGCGAAGAAAAATCCCATATACTATTTGCGCCGGCTACTGTTGGGTCAATGGCATGAATATTATTAGTTACACTTATCCTAAAAGTGTCGTTTGCAGAAGGCATGTCGTTATTGTTGATTGTAATTTGTGAAAAAATAGATTGAACTCCAATAAAGTAAAAAAGCGACAAGAAGATAATTTTATTTTTCATCCATTTATAATTTTATTTTTTAAAATCAATTATTA
>JAVHQG010000225.1:0-14482 GCA_036171035.1 Bacteroidales bacterium | reverse complement strand
AACTTCATGATTTAAACCAAAAAATCACCGAACAAGCCATATTGTCATCAATAAATAACAAAATATGCCAAATTGGCTTATATTTTAGCTTGGCATACAAGTTGAAAAATGCAGACTGTGAATAAATAAAAATTAATGTTTAACTAAAATTTAAGGAGGACCAAATTATGTTACCAATTGTAAAGCACAGAACATTTCTACCCAATTTGGTAGATGATTTTTTCAACAAAGATGTATTTCCAACCATTTGGAATTACAATGCAGAAGCGAGTATTCCGGCTGTAAATGTGGTTGAATCGAAGGAAGATTTCAAAATTGAGGTTGCTGCTCCCGGATTACAGAAAGATGATTTTAAAATTGACTTGCACAACAACGTGCTTACCATTTTGTCGGAAAAAGATGATACGCATGAAGAAAAAGATGAAAGCTATATGAGGCGCGAGTTCAGTTACACTTCTTTTAAACGTTCCTTTGCGCTGCCTCATTCGGTAAACACCGAGAAAGTTACAGCAACACACAAAGATGGTATTTTGAAAGTTGTGATTCCAAAAAAAGAAGAAGCAAAAGAAAAGCCGATGCGACGAATTGAGATTGCATAAATCAAAGGTTTTTCTATGCCTAATGAACCTCAGTGCTATTTGCCACTGAGGTTTTCTAATATTGATTCAATGGGAACATCGTCCATAATTTGTTGAAGATAATTCAATACATCATCCCTTCCGGCGGTAGTGACAGACGATGTTAAAAACATCGGTGGAAGTACGTTCCATGTCTTGAGTAGTTCTTTTTTATATTTTGCCATATTTTTATTTAATTCTGAACTCGAAAGTTTATCAACCTTTGTAAAAATAAGTGCAAAAGGAACTCCATTTTCGCCTAGCCACATGGTAAAAGCTAAATCTATTTTCTGCGGTTCTAATCTTGCATCCAAAAGGATAAACAAACAAGTTAGATTTTCTCTTTTACTGATGTATTCTTCTAATAATTTATCAAATCTTGTCTTTTCTGATTTTGAAACTTTTGCAAACCCATACCCTGGAAGATCAGTAAGATACCAGTTTTCATTAATCAGAAAATGATTCACCGTTTTTGTTTTGCCGGGTCGCCCTGAAACCATTGCAAGCCCTTTTCTACCTGTAAGCATATTAATTAGTGAAGATTTACCAACATTTGACCTGCCTGTAAATGCAAACTCATGCAACACCGGTTCGGGACACGTTTTTAGGCTTCCGCTTGAAATAATAAACTGAGCAGATTGTATGATCACGCAAGAAAGTTTTAAGTTTATATATATATTTCCTTTTTGCAGGAAAGCAAAGTATTTTTCAAAAGAGAAACGATTGTCATTGGACCTACTCCTCCGGGAACAGGGGTGATGTAACTGCATTTTGGAGCTACTTCATCAAACTTTACATCACCAAGCAATTTCCAGCCAGATTTTGTTGTGTCAGATTTTACACGGGTAATTCCTACATCTATAACAACTGCGCCTTCTTTAACCATGTCTGCTTTTAGAAATTCTGCAATTCCAATGGCAGCAATAATAATATCGGCATCACGAGTAATTTCTGCAATATTTTTTGTTTTACTATGGCACACTGTAACGGTACAATTTCCAGGATTTCCTTTCCTACTCATGAGGATGTTCATAGGTGTCCCAACAATATTACTGCGACCAAGGATAACACAATTTTTCCCTTCAGTTTCAATTTTATAGCGCCTAATTAATTCAACTATTCCAAATGGTGTAGCAGGGATAAATGAGGGCAGATTTAAGACCATTCGACCTACATTTACAGGATTAAATCCATCAACATCTTTTTTATAATTTATTGCTTCTATAACTTTTTGTTCGGAGACATGCTTGGGCAAAGGCAGTTGTACAATAAGCCCATCAATGTCTTCATTTTCATTTATTTCTATAATTTTTTCAAGCAATTCATTTTCAGATACAGCATCATCAAACCGGACAAGCGTGGATGTAAATCCAACCTGTTCGCATGATTTTACTTTATGACCGACATAGGTTTCACTTGCGCCATCATGACCGACAAGAATAGCCGCTAAGTGAGGTTTTTTTGAACCTCCGGCAATAAGTGTTTCCACTTCGTGAGCAATTTCAAGCTTTATCTCTGCTGATATTTTGTTTCCGTCGATTAGGATCATTTTAGATTTACGATTTAGTGTCAGCAAGAAAACGCCAATAATTTCGTTACTCTCGTTTTTCTAGTCAGTCATTTACATCAGTAAACTCCTGACTTTCAAAACATCGAAAGCCTCATTCTTGACATTTTCTTATCTGACACTGAGTTTTCTTGCAAGAACGATTTAAGTCTAAATGCTCAATTATAAAATACTTATTTTTTCAAAAACGGCATATTACCCATCATGCGAGACATATTTTTCCCACTGGTAATCATACGCATCATTTTTCGTGTTTCATCAAATTGTTTAATTAGCCTGTTAACTTCCTGAATATCAGAACCGCTACCCGAAGCAATACGTTTTCTGCGACTACCGTTAAGAACAGTAGGGTCTTCGCGTTCTTTCGGGGTCATTGAATAAATAATAGCCTCGATACTTTTAAATGCATCGTCATCAATATCAATATCCTTTAAAGCCTTACCAACACCTGGAATCATTGATGCAAGATCTTTTAAATTCCCCATTTTTTTAATTTGCTGAATTTGTGAAAGAAAATCATTAAAATTAAACTGGTTCTTTGCAATTTTTTTCTGTAGTTTTCTGGATTCTTCAACATTGAATTGCTCCTGTGCTTTTTCAACAAGAGAAACAATATCGCCCATACCGAGTATTCTATCAGCCATACGTTCAGGATAAAAAATATCCAAAGCATCAAGTTTTTCTCCGGTACCAACAAATTTTATTGGTTTTTCAACAATTGTCCTGATAGATAAAGCGGCTCCACCACGGGTATCACCATCTAATTTAGTAAGAATTACACCATCAAAATTCAACTGATCGTTAAATTCTTTTGCAGTATTCACGGCATCCTGCCCTGTCATGGCATCTACCACAAAGAGAATTTCTCCAGGATTGATAGCTTTTTTAATGGCAGTAATTTCACGCATCATTTCTTCATCAACAGCCAAACGACCTGCGGTATCGACGATTATCAAATCGAACCCATTTAACTTTGCGTGTTTAATTGCATTTTCAGCTATTTGAATCGGATTATTATTGCCATCTTCTGTGTAAACCGGAATATTAATTTGAGAACCCAGCACTTTTAATTGCTCAATTGCAGCCGGACGATACACGTCACAAGCAACCAATAATGGGTTTTTGCCTCGTTTTGTTTTGAAATAGTTGCCCAACTTGCCGGAGAAAGTAGTTTTACCAGAACCTTGGAGACCAGACATTAAGATTATGGCAGGGCTTCCTTTTATATTAATATCTTGTTTCTGACCACCCATAAGTTGCACCAACTCATCGTGGACAATCTTGACCATCATTTCGCCAGGTTTCACAGCTTTGAGCACATCCATGCCCATAGCTGTTTTTTTAACATTATCAGTGAACTGTTTTGCGATTTTAAAATTCACATCAGCATCGAGCAATGCGCGCCTAACTTCTTTCAGCGTTTCAGCAACATTCACTTCTGTTATGCGCCCTTCGCCTTTCAGTAACTTAAACGACCGTTCAAGTTTATCGGATAAATTTTCAAACATTTTTATTCAGTTTTTTTTGCAAAAATAATTAAATTTTACGGATCGTATAATATACTTTTTAAAGGTGTCTTTCTAAATACTTATCGATCAATGCAAACAATGAATGAACTTCGATTGGTTTCACAATGTAATTGTTGCAACCGGCATGTATGCACTTTTCATGATCTTCGGCAAATGCGTTTGCAGTTTGTGCAATAATAGGCAGTTCGTTATTAAATTTCCGAATCAATTTGGTTGCTTCGTATCCATTCATAACAGGGGTTTGAATATCCATCAGAACAAGTGATATTTGATGATTGTTTTTACATAGATCAACACCTTCTTTTCCATTTTCAGCATGAATGATTGTTGCATTATTTTTTTCGAGCAATGTTTCCAGATATAGGTAGCTATCGTTATCGTCTTCAACAACCAGAATTGTTTTACCTGACCAGTTGTAGCTACTTTTTATTTTTTGTTTTTCGGGTTCAATAATGGTATCGTTAACAATAACAGGATTAAATGGTATCGTAAAAGAGAAAGTTGACCCTATTTTTTCTTGAGAAACTGCCCATATTTTTCCACCCATCAGCTCAACCAGTCCTTTGCTGATAGCTAGCCCAAGTCCTGTGCCACCATAATTACGTGTTGTGGTATCATCAGCTTGTCGAAATCTTTCAAAAATCACATGAATTTTTTCATCAGACAATCCGATGCCGGTATCGTTCACGAAAAAAGTAATAATATAATTTTCAGGGTCAACCGTGTATCCGAATTCAATTTTGCCTTTCCGGGTAAATTTCATTGCATTTCCAAGCAGGTTATGCAAGACTTGCCGTACTCTGATATCGTCAATATAAACCAGTATGCTTCGTTCTTCAGGAATAGAAAGATTAAGATCTACCATATTTTTACATTTTGATTGAATCTCTGCATTAAAAAATGTAAAAATCTCGTACATAAACTGGTTCAGGAAACATTTTGTTTTAGCAATTTTTACCTGTCCTGCTTCAATTTTTGAAATATCAATAATATCGTTAATAATAGCCAACAACTGCTTTCCATTCATATTAATGATTTTCAGAAATTCTTTTCGTTTTTCAGTAGTAATTGAATCATCGGTAAGAATATCTGTAAAGCCCAGAATTCCATTTAATGGTGTACGGATTTCGTGACTCATGTTGGCAAGGAAAGCAGATTTAAGCCGATCGGATTCTTCAGCTTTTTCTTTGGCTTGAATTAATTCAAAATTTTGTTTTGTTAGTTTTATTTCATATTGTTTCCGATTGGTATTATTATCAAACATGACAAATATTTTGCCTGTAACAACGATCCCAAAAACAGTAACATTTTTTTGTGTTCCATCTTTACAAGTAATATTATATTCTCCTCTCTCAATAACTGAATTTTGTTCAATGCCTTTCATCACTTTTTCCATCCATAATTTTTGTGATTCATTGCGGTAGGTTTCGTCGGGATATGCAAGCAACCACCATTGCTCCATGGTTGGAATATCTTCAGGGGAATATCCAAATGTTTCTATCGCCATCCAGTTTATGTATTCAATTGTTCCATCCATGCCAACAATAGCCATTGATATAGGATTTTGATCAATGATTTTTCTCAATCGGTCTTTATTTTCAAGTAGTGCCTCTTCTGCTCTTTTTCTTTCGTTAATGCTAGTAAGTACAGTAAGTGTAGCATGTTCGCCTTCATAGTCTATCATGGTACCCCTGATTTCAAAAAAGTGGTATTCATCACCGGGCCCTTTTATGCGAGCTTCATATTTATCGGGTACAGGCTCTCCTTTTTCTCGTTTAGTGCTATATTCTATAACTTTATTTCTATCGTCAGGGTGAATAAAATCGAAAATAGACATATTTTTATAATCATGAGAACTCCGTCCTGTGATCTTGAACATTTGCTCGCTGATAAAGAGCAATTGACTCCTTTTATGAACCACTACCACATCAGGGAGTTGTGCAATCAGTTTCCGATATTTTTCTTCGCTAATTATAAGAGCATCAGATACAAGTTTCCAGTCATGAATATCAATAGCAATTTCCATTTTGACCAATATTCCATCAGTCCAAATAATAGCTTTATCGGTACATTGAAACCATCTGTGGTTAACAGGATTAATGTATTCATAAACCAAAGGAGGCAAAACATTGCCATTGCTATCAATTAAATGTGAATTCTTACATGATTCACATGGAGCATCTGCATCGATATTAAAGCATTTATAGCAGGTTTTTCCAATAAGATCATTGCCAAATAAATTCTTGGAATATTTATTTGCTGCTAAGATTTCATACGTGTTCATATCAATCACATGAGCAGCACCTTCAAACCCATTAAAAATTGTAAAGAGTTCTTCAAAATCATGTTGAATATTTTTTATTTGGGTATTTTTGAGAACATCTTCAAGCTGTTTCTCTGTTTCCTGAAGTTTCAGCTCCAATTCTTTATACGAAAGCTTCATAACTGATGACCAGTATAATATTAATATACATGAAAATATAGAAAAAGTGGTCTGCCAATTTATAAAATTAATTTCTTATTTCAAAGATTCATATATAATACTTTGCAATTTTGCTCGGACAGCCAGCTGACCAATGCCTTTATTTTCAGCATCAGGGAATACTCGATTAGACAAAAAGACGAACACGATTCCCGATTCAGGATCAGCCCAAACAACAGTTCCGGTAAAACCCTGATGCCCGAATGCGCTTAATGAAACGCATCTATATACAGGACTTTCTTTCTTTTTATTTGGTTCGGGCTTATCGAATCCCAAGGCTCTTCGGTTGCCTTTTTTAAGATAAGGAGGAGTGTTAAAGAAATCGATTGTTTCCTTTTTCAAATATTGATGACCGCCGTATCTGCCTTTGTTCAGGAACATCTGAAACAGCTTAGCCAAATCGTTTGCATTAGAGAAAAGTCCGGCATGTCCTCCAACTCCACCTAGCATTGCGGCTCCCGGATCGTGAACAAAACCATGAATTAACTGTTTACGAAAAGCTGTATCATTTTCAGTTGGTGTTATTTGCAATTTTTTAAATTTTCTCAATGGATTATAACAGAGCGTATATGCACCAAGCATTGCAGAATAAGTTTCATCAACAAATTGATCGAGTGGTTTCTTAGATATTTTTTCAATAATTTTTTTCATCCAATACATGCCATTGTCGCTATATTTATATTTCTTTTTTGGTAAAAGTTTAGATTTAGCAATATATTCATACATTGAATCAGGATAATCTTTTTCTATGAACATACTGTCGGCAACCTGTAAAGGAAATCTTTCAGAAAATGTTTTACTATAAATATTTGTATTCCATTTATGTTCTTTTTTACTTACCGTTTTGCTCCAAAAAAGCAAATATGGGGTAAGACCTGAACAGTGCGCCAAAACTTCTTTGCAAAGAATCTCTTTCTTATCAGTTGTTTCAAGCGAAGATAGATAAGATGAGACCTTTTTAGCAGGATCAAATAATCCATCATCATAAAGTTTCATTAAAGAGGCTGTAGTCCCCGCAACCTTTGTAACAGAGGCAAGATCGTATAAATCAAAATCAGAAACTTTATTGGTAGAATCATACGTATGATAGCCGAATGATTTATAATAAAAAACTTTTCCGTTTTTTGCGGCAAGCACCTGGCAACCAGGAAAAGCTCTCTCTTTAATCGCTTTAATTATAAGTGAATCGGCTTTGTTTAAAATTTCAATATTTGCACCAACATCTTCAGGGGTTGTATATTTAAAGCGGATTTGAAGACTTAATGTAACGCCTGCCCCTGCTTTATATTTTGGAGAAATGGTTATAGGTATTTTGCCTTTTGCAGGGATACCACCAAACAACAGTTGAGCAGACAACTTTCTTGCTAATTCGGAGTCGTCGTAAGAAATTAATATAGATTTTATTTTCTCAATATCGAATGATTTTGTAAGCAACATAGGGCTTCCAAAAATATCAAGTACAACACTTTTTCGTGTGGCAAGTAAATTTATAAAGTTGATGGTTTGTGGTGAAATACCGAAATTTTCTACTGTTGAATCGCTTATTCCGTGAAGGCTTATAAATATGAGATTAAATTTATCGAGGCTATCTAAATATTTTTCGTACAAATTTTCTTTTGGATCATAAATGTTAAATGTAGTGATTTGTGCATATAACTTCATCGTTTTCTGAAACAAGTCTGAGCCTGAGTTATTAATAGCAATTGCTGCAAATTTAAGTGTGTCTAACCGATAAAAAGGTACGAGTCCTTTATCATTTTTCAGAAGTGTCAATCTATTTTCAAGAGCTTTTTGAACAGATAATGATTTTGTGGTATTTTCATCGTGCTGCTTAACTTTTTCAGGAATAAAAAAAGAACATTCAAGTAATGAAATTGCAATTAAAAAAATTAGTGAAATCCTAGTCTTCATACGTATCTATTCATAT
Source organism: Bacteroidales bacterium (assembly GCA_036171035.1). GTDB lineage: Bacteria > Bacteroidota > Bacteroidia > Bacteroidales > GWF2-35-48 > GWF2-35-48. Next base: position 6,360 of record JAVHQG010000225.1, on the reverse strand, counting down.
CAACATTATTTTCAAAAATAGTAATTTGAGAGTAGAAATAAATCAACAAAATTATTTTTTATCAACATTTAATCGTTCATAAAATAGGGGCATTGCGTGAAACTATAATGCAAAAATTTCACAAATAAAATTGATGATTTTTTTGTAAATTGCAAATTTCATTATAGGTTTGTTACCAAATTATATTTATATATTATGATTCAACTATTTAAAAGGACTTCCATTATTTTGATGGTTCTTGCGTATTGTATTTCTTGTAACACAAAGGAAAACCAGTCTGGTATTAAGGTTCATGCCAATGGTCTGACATATGACAATATTGTGTTACGGCTCAATAAAGACACGTTGAAATCTAATGAAGTTGATTTTGACAAAGATATCATCATGAATATAATTGGATTAAAAGGATTTAAAGAAACCTTTGGGAACATTTACATTGGTTGTAGCTTGGTAATAACTGATGAAACAGGAAAGGAAATTATGAAATATAAAGATCTCTATTCATATTACGATGTTCCCGGTATTTCAGCAGCAGATATTAAAAATAAATTTAGTATATCCCTCAATCTTCAAACTCCAATGAAGCGAGGTGCAACCTATGTTTGGGAATCAAAAATTTGGGATAAAAAAGGTAAAGGAGAATTACACACAGAAATGAAATTTAAAATAAAAAATGCTGCTAAATAAACTTTTACACATTGCTACAATTTTACAAAATAATTCCAAAGAGGCTCTGTTGGTGGGTTTGCAGTGATGGTAACAAGTTCATTTTTTACAGGGTGAATAAATGCTGCACTTCTTGAATGAAGACTGATTCCGCCGTTTTTATCTGAACGTGGAAATCCATATTTTAAATCACCTTTAATCGGGCAACCAATTTTTGCCAACTGACATCTGATTTGATGATGTCTTCCGGTGTGCAATTGAATTTCCAAAAAATAATAATGATCTGATTTTCCAACAACAGTATATGTTAAAGAAGCAATTTTAGAACCGAGTACTTCTTTATCGTACACAAATGACATGTTTTTTTTTGCATCCCTAATTAAAAAATGAGAAATAGTATCCGTTTGATTTGGTGGCTGATTTTTTACGATTGCCCAATATATTTTTTTTACATTTTTTTTCTGAAACAATTCATTCATTCGCTCGAGCGATTTGCTTGTACGAGCAAATAAAACCACCCCGCTTACCGGACGATCAATCCTATGGATCACACCTAAAAAAGCCTCACCTTTTTTATGGAATTTATCTTTGATATATTTTTTAACAATTTCTTCAAGAGAAATATCGCCAGTCGTATCGGGCTGAACAAGTTGTTTGTTTTTCTTGTTTACAGCAATTATATGATTGTCTTCGTAAATTATTTCGAGAGGTTGTGCTTCCATAGTAGTTAGTTTCAATCCTTCATTGTATCTAAAATGTTTTGAACTTCTTGTTCTGTTTCGTGCAATTTATCTTTGCAAATTTTTAAAAGTGCAGAAACTTTTTTGAGATTTTCAGAGAGTTCATCAATATCTAATTCTTGATTTTCTATTTTCATAATGATCGTCTGAATTTCAGCAAATGCTTCACTATATTTTTTTGTTTGTTTTGCCATTATTTTTTTATTTTAATAATTGAGGATACGTATTTTTTTTATGATGCTACCTGATTCTGTTTTCTTTGTTCTTTTTCATCGGTTTGTTTATCCAACAAAAGAGCAGCAACATTTGTTGTATGCCGATTAATTACCTTCATCATTTCCATAAATTCTACATGAATTTCGTTACTTTCAATAGATTGTTGCACTTGTTCTTTCATTCGTTCATAATGCGACCGTTCATATTCTTCCGCCATTTCAGAATATTTTTTAAATTTCTTTTTCATCGTTTTAGCTTTTTCCAGATTCACATCTTTAAAAACCTCAATGGCACGGCTCATCTGTTTCAGCATCTTTGTATGATAGGTAACAAGTTCCTGTTTTCCCTGTTCAGAAAATTCATGATTAACGGCAAGCCATTTATCAGCATAGTGAACGAGATTTGTAGAAACGACATCTCCAATTTGTTCAAACTCTTTAATCACATACAACATTTGGAATGCTTCTTTCACACGATCATCTCCACCCGACTGTCGGCTTAATTTAATAATATAAGCATTTAACTCGTCGTATAAAAAATCGACAAGAACTTCTTTTTTATGAATAGATTTTAGTACATCAACTTTTTTTTCTGTGAATGCAAGCAGCACATCATTAGACATTTCCTTAACAGTTTCAGCCAATCGTAATGTTTCCTGTTTTGCAAGATTAAGTGCCAATGTAGGAGACGCAAGCATTGTTTCGTCAATATAAAAAGTTTTCAGTTCATCATCTTCAGCCGTTGCTTTGATCGGTACGACCCAGTTAATAAATCTAGCAATCAAAGAGACAAATGGTATAAAAACAAATGCGATTAAAATATTAAAAGCGGTGTGGGCATTTGCAATTTGACGTGGGACTACATCTGCTAAAGCATCTATACTGCCAGCTTTTGATGCGCTTTCGGGAGAAATATACTGCACAAATTCAATAGCATAAGGTAAAATAAGCATTACAATAACAACACCTGTAAGCTTAAACAATGTTTGAGATGCAGCGACTTTCTGCGCTTCACGTTTTGCACCTATAGCAGCTAAAATAGCAGTTACGGCTGTTCCAAGGTTTGTTCCCAACATGAGAGACATACCCGCATCAATACTTAATATTCCCTGCGAAGCAAGAATAATAATAATACCAATAAAGGCACCACTACTTTGAACAACAGCCGTAAAAATGGTTCCAATAATAATTCCAATAAATGGATTGCTTAATGTCTGTAACAAAGAAACAAATGGTTGATAATATTTTATTGGAGCAATTGCATCCGACATGATGAACATTCCAAAAAACAGCAAGCCAAAACCCAAAATTGTTTCTCCAATTTGTTTGAGTTTTTCATGTTTACAAAATATTTTCATAGCAAATCCAAGAGCAACAAGCAGCAACGAATATTCTGTTATTTTAAATGCAATTAACTGAGCTGTGATGGTTCCGCCAATAGATGCTCCCAATAAAATTCCAATTGTTTGCTTATATTTCATCATGCCCGACTGCACGAAGCTTATTAACATAATTGCAGTTGTGCTGCTACTTTGCGTGAGGGTTGTAACAAAAGTGCCTACACCCATTGCTACAAAACGGTTATGAGTAAGAGAGGATAAGATAGTACGCATTTTCTCACCGGCAGATTTTTGCATTCCTGAACTCATCATCCCCATACCAAAAAGGAAGATTCCCATACCTCCAAGAATACCCATTACCAATAGAAATATCCAATTTGATTGGCGTCCATGTACCCGATAAATTTGAAAATTTTCAGGATTTTTATTTTTTATCTTAGCTACGAATTCATAATCTCCCGATTTATCACCCAACAAAACGGTTGTTACAGCAACCCCATTTTTATCGGTATAAGCTACTCGATCCTGGATCTTAAACCCTTTGCATTTTATAGGCTTATTTGTTACCTCAAAATAAACAGCACATCCGGCAACGGGTACATTATTTTCATCTATTATTTGAACGTGTATGGGATTCTGAAGATAATTATTTACAGTTTCATATTGATTATCACCAGCAGAAACGATAGATGTGCCTGTAGGTTTAATAATTTTATAATTATCGGGTGTTATTTGACCAAAAACAGTAGAGAGGGAGCCAATCAGAAAGAGAAGAAAACCCAGTTTCCAGTACATAATTAATAATCCAAGTTAGTAGTTTTTACAAACCTACATGAATTTTATGAAAACACATAACTCTTATGAAAAAAATCATATAGATTCCATCATTCAAGTAGAAGTTAATTTCTAAAAACAAAAAATTTTACCAAGTAAATTTTTTTTGTTCAGAAACTTCGTCTTATTTTGTTGAAAAAAAATCAGTATTTAGTGTCAGCAAGAAAACGCCAATAATTTCGTTACTCTGTTTTGAAAACAGTCATTTACAAAAGTAAACTTCTTGATTTTCAAAACTACGAAAGCCTCATTCTTGACATTTTTTTATCTGACACTGAGTTTTATTACAAGAACTATTTAAATCAGTATTTTTTGTGAATATTTTTGCGTTACTATCCTTTATTGTTTTTATTTTATATTTTGGAGTAGGAATCTATGTTCTGGCTCACAATCCAAAATCCAAAATAAATCGGACTTTTTTCTATTACAGCCTTGCTATTTCCATTTGGTCATATGCTTATATTTTTCTTTTTGGAGCTACCGATAAAGAATCGGTTTTCTATTGGGATAGAATTGCCTCTATCGGTTGGTGTATGTTTCCTGCATTGATTTTATCATTTCATTTGACGCTGACGAATAGTTTACAAAAAATCAAAGTTTCTTTAATTACATTCTATTATGTAGCGGGAATTATTTTTGTACTCAAATCATTTACCGATGTGCTGCTAACTGAAGACTGGATTTTCAATGGTTCAAACTGGATTCCCTTAGCAGAAAACACAACGTCTCCATGGTATTGGTTTTATAACATTTATCTGTCATCTTCTGTTATTTTATGTGTAGTAATGATTTTGATATGGCGTAAAAGGGAGCATTTTCGACGCGTAAAAATTCAGGCAGCCATACTATTCACAACACTCTCAATTACAATTGTTGGAGGTTACATTACGAATTTTATCATCCCCATTTTAAAAATAGCGGAAGTGCCAAACATTGCACACATAATATCCCTCGTATGGGTATTTGGAATTGCATATTCGATTATAAATTATCAGCTCATGACACTTACGGCAAAAGTTGCTGCTAATGAAATAATTACAGAGATGAAAGAGCTATTGTTTTTTGTTGACAACGATGGAATTATTATCGGTACTAATAAATACACTGAAGGGAAAACAGGGTTTTCAAATATAGAAATACAACAGTTACATATCAATAAGCTATTTTTCAATTCAGAAGCAACGAACCCGCTCATAAAAATTAAATTAATAGAAAATTCTTCAAAAGATATTGAGTTACAACTTAAAACAAAATCAGGTGACACAATCCCTATAAAAATTTCTATTTCAGTTATTAAAGATAAAGCAGGAGAAAAAATTGGAAATGTTATAATAGGGCGCGATATCAGTCAAAAAAAATTATTAGAAAAAGAAATCGCAGATAGAAAAACAGCGCAAATAGAACTGAAAGCTGCACACGATAATCTCGAAGAAAAAATTAAACAGCGTACAAATGACCTTATTGTAACAAACAGTGCTTTACAGAACGAAATTTTAGAACACCAAAAAGCAAAGGCTGAATTAATTAGTTCGAAACAAAAAGCAGAAGAAAGTGATAAACTAAAATCTGCATTTCTTGCCAACATGAGTCACGAAATCCGTACACCACTAAATGGAATTCTGGGCTTTACTGATATTCTTCAAGATGAATCATTAAGTCTCGCTGAACGAACAGAATATTTAAGCATCATTCGTAATTGCGGAGATCATTTGCTTGAATTAATCAACGATATTATTGATATTTCAAAAATAGAAGCCGGACAAGTTGTGATTTCTAAAACATCATTTAAGCTGCACCAATTTCTTCAAAATATATTTATTTCATTTCAGCCAAATATTAAATCGTTATCAAATCAAAACTTATCGTTAAACTTAAAAGTTGAAGATGAACCAAATTTAAGTATTTATACTGATGAATTACGATTAAGGCAGATATTTGTAAATTTAATCAGTAATGCCATAAAGTTTACTAATTATGGAGAAATCAATTTTGGTTATTATTATGATGAAAATAAAAATATAACGTTTTTTGTAAAAGATACAGGAGTAGGCATAATACAAGAAAAACAATCTGCCATATTTGAACGATTTGTTCAAGTAGAAAACTCTGCTACAAAAAAATATACAGGAACAGGGTTAGGGCTCACAATCACAAAACAATTGGTGGAACTATTAGGTGGGAAAATACAACTTACATCTCAGGAGCAGAAAGGATCTACCTTCTTTTTTACGTTGTCAGTTTCATAATCTACAATCTGTTTTTAAGTAGCAGATTTCCTACATAACAGGCTCTGATTTCCAAAATATGCACTATCTTTGTAGTCCATTTTTTATCAAATTAAAATTTAATGTGTATGAAAATAATGAAATCAACATTCAGTAAAATTTTACTGATTTTATCAATTGGTTTGTTTACCTGGCAAGCAAGTTTTGGACAACTATTAATGACTGAAGATTTTGATTATGTAGCAGGGACAGCTCTCTCTGCTAACGGATGGACAGTACATAGTGGGACTACCAATCCAATATTAGTTGTAACTCCCGGTTTATCATTTGCAGGATATGC
>JAVHQG010000224.1:0-14521 GCA_036171035.1 Bacteroidales bacterium | reverse complement strand
TGCTTCTTCTTTTATTTCTCCATTCAAATGTTTAAATGTTTTTTTTCTACTTCTTCTTTGCTTTTGCTTTTTGAATTCTATTCAGCAAATCCTCTGTGTCTCCGGTTTTTTCTTCGTTTTTCTTGCCGATTTCAATGGCGAGTTTTGCAATTTTCTCGGCTTCATCATAATCATTACACTTAAATAGTAACGATGCGTATGTATCATAATAGGCGTATTCGGGATGCTTTATTGTCATACTTTTCATCCATTTTATAGCTGATTTTATTGCTAAAGGGTCATCGGCATTTTCAAATATTGTCCATGCCCACTCATTGATCCGTGCATGGATTTCATCACCTGATTTCCCAATCATTTCATCAACCGAATTGATATATTTTTCCCAATTTGCCATGCCTTGCCAAAATGAAATTTGATAATTGGCTTTAATGATATCTTTATCACTATTAATATATTTATCAACCATTGCAAGCACAACATTTAACTGATTTTCATTTTTTGTTTTTACGCCTTTTTCTACCTGCTGATAAATCAACGTGTGTACCTTATTTTCAGTTTCATCTTTGCCAAATAGTTCCGTAAATTTTTGTATGTTATTTAAAAAAAAATCATTGTATTTTTCTGAGCTTTTAAAACGTAAAAAAACAGACCAACTAACTTCTGAAAACAAATCTTTTTGTTCATCTAAGAATTTAATTACGGTAATAGAGTCAGGATATTTTTTATCGATACCTTTACCATATGAGCTTTTATAGAAATCAGGAAAACCGGGAGATACCTCATTTGAAAGCCCTTTAAGATCGAGTTGATTTTCTTTTATCAAAGCATTTTGCAATACTTTTAAAAACGCTTCAGGTTTATAATATCCAACAATTTTTGCGACAATTTTTCCATCAGGATTAAAAATTAAAAAAGTTGGATATCCGGTAACCCTATATTTCATGGCTAGTGTAACACCAAAGTCAGTTTCCATTTCCATTTTTAATGCAACAAAATTTTGGTTCATAAATTCTGCAACAGCCTTATCTGGAAATGTTTGTTTATCCATTACTTTACACCAACTGCACCAATTCGTATAAGCATCCATAAACAGATATTTATTTTTCTCTTTAGCAGTCTTAATAGCTGTTTGCCAATCTTGTTTTACAAAATTAATTTCTTGTGAGAACACATTTACAATTACAATTACAAGAAAAAAAAGTGTTATAACCTGCTTCATCAGAATGTTTATTATTTTGTTTTTACGTTTGTTTCAATAGTTTCAACATCACGAATAATGTACACATCATAATCTCCAAGATATTTAAAGCCATGATTTTTATACAGATTTTCAGCCTTTGTATTATCGCGATGCACTTCGAGCTTGACTTGTAATCCTGATTTTTTTACAAATTTTAGCGATTCAATTATGAGTGGTTTTGAAAGTCCTAAACCTTGAAGCTCAGGCAATATGCAAAAATGGTGAATATAAATTCTCCGCTGATCATTGCTGAGCCATGAAGTGCCAATAATTTTTTTTGTTACAGTCTCTACCATAACCAAAAGCTTGCCACCTCCCTTAATTGTTTTTTCAATTACTTCTTGTGTATCGCCTCTGTTTGTGCCTCCCATTCCGGTTTGTGCCCAAAGTTCATTTATTTGTAAAAAATCACCATGAGAAAAATCACGAATAGAAAATTTAACTTTTTTTTTCATAATTATAAGATTATTTATTTTCAATAATCAACTTATCGCACACACAGCGAAACCCAAGCTGGTTATTTGGTTTATCATAAGGGTAATCTTTTTGTGCCGAGCAATCATTGCCATCAGTTTTCCAACTGCCGCCTTTAGCAATTCCTTTTTCTGCAATAATTTCTGCAACATTTCCAAAAATATCATATACCCCAATGTTATTAGGAAAATATGATGACGACTGGCTTGTGAAAGTTTTTACATCGTTTCGTTTTGTTCTTTCCGGGTCATAAAAATTGCCATTCACTATTTTTTCTTTTTCAATTTTTGTTTTAATTTTTTTATTGTAATCAATGGATGCAATATTTTCCCACTCTGCTTTTGTTGGCAGCCTATATTCATAAATTTTTTTAACAAGTTTCATATCAAGTGTGTCCATGGCTTTAAATGTAAAATTCTTTTCTTTCGCATATATGCTGGCATTTACCATATCTGTACGCCATTTACAAAAAGAATTTGCCTGCTCATATGAAATCCCGACAACCGGAAATAACCGATATAACTTATCTCGTAAATACAAATGCTGGTGTGGCTTAAAAATAATAAAGAAATTTGTATCCGGCAATGCACTTTTATACTCTGTTGAATGAAAACCATGCTTGCGTTTCATCCAGAAAAGAAATTCAAGATAGTCTGCATTTTTAACTTCTGTAATATCCACATAAAAGTTTTTACGAACCATTACAGTTCCGGGTGGAGGAGTTTCTTTTTTATTTAGAAACCCAAACTGCTGGAAAAATATAAATACAAATGGAATCAGTAGTATTTTCATGCTATAAAACTATTAAATCCCGGTATAATTAAAGGGCGTAATTTGCAAAAGTTCTTGTTTAAGTGCATCAGTGATTTGTAAATTTTGAATAAAAGCTGTAATAGTTTCTGCTGTAACGGTCTGATTTTTTCTTGTTAGTTCTTTCAGTGCTTCATACGGATTTGGGTAGCCTTCCCTTCGTAAAATAGTTTGCAGGGCTTCCGCAACTACAACATAATTTTTGCTCAAATCTTTTTGGATTACATCTTCGTTTAAGATAATTTTATCTAATCCGGAAAGCAAAGATTTCATTGCAATAACAGTATGTGCAACCGGTACCCCAATATTTCTGGTAACAGTGGAATCTGTTAGGTCGCGCTGCAAACGTGACACAGGCAATTTAGCCGACAGATGTTCAAAAATTGCATTAGCCATTCCGAAATTACCTTCAGAATTTTCAAAGTCAATAGGATTTATTTTATGAGGCATCGCAGAAGATCCCACTTCATTTTCTGAAATTTTCTGTTTAAAGTATTCCATTGAAATGTATGTCCAAAAGTCACGTGCAAGATCAACCAGTATCGTATTTATTCGTTTTAAATTATCAAACAAGGCTGCCATATTATCATAATGCTCTATTTGTGTTGTTGTCTGCAACCGCTGTAAACCCAACACGTCATTCACAAAAACATTACTAAATTGCACCCAGTTTATTTGAGGATATGCCACGTGATGCGCATTAAAATTTCCTGTAGCACCTCCGAATTTAGCAGAGAAAGGAATTTGTTTCAGCATGGCTAACTGTGCTTCAAGACGCTCTATAAATACTCGTATTTCTTTACCAAGTTTTGTGGGAGAAGCTGGTTGACCATGGGTGTGAGCAAGCATTGGAATTTCTGCCCATTGAGCTGAAAATTGTTGAAGTTTTTTAATAATTTTTGCAAATAATGGATAATAAATTTTTGTAATTGCCCCCTTTAGCATGATCGGCATTGCTGTATTATTAATGTCTTGGGAGGTTAGTCCAAAATGTATAAATTCCTTATAATTACGAAGATCTAATTCATTAAATTTTTCTTTTAGATAATATTCTACAGCTTTAACATCGTGGTTTGTTGTTCTCTCAATTTCTTTGATTTTTTTTGCTTCTTCTACTGAAAATCCAAGATAAATTTCTTTTAATTCATCAATTTTTTTTTTATCAAAATGAATTAATTGCGGTAAAGGTAATTTACAAAGACAAATAAAATATTCCACCTCAACCATGAGTCTATAGCGAATGAGAGCATATTCTGAAAAATGCTCGTTTAGTTCTGATACTTTTTTCTTATATCGTCCATCAATAGGAGATATAGCAAGTAAATTCTGTGTTTCCATATATTTTAACCGTAATATTCAGACTGCTAATATAAGAAATTTAAAAGAAACGAAATGGGGTTGGCTATCAAGATTTAAGTCAAACTTAATTTTATTATCTTTGAACCATACCCTTCATTAAATGGATAAAATTTTGAATACACTGCATCGTCAGTAGTCCCTGTACATAATTGAGTACCACCTGAAATTGCAGAATATGCCCCGGAAGAAACTGTAAAATTATAACCAGAATTTACCTGAGAAAAAGCATAACAATTAAATAATTGAATCAAAAAAGTCAATAAATATCTTGCATAAAACTTGTTAAGCACATATATAGTTTTAAAAATTTTCAACTTTTGAAGTTGTAATATTATTGTTTTGAAGTCATTTGGGGAATAAATACAGACTACTCCCATACTACAAATGTAGAGCAATGTTATAGAATATAAAACAGAGAAACACCCGATTGTAACAGGGGAATCACTTGTTTTTGGCGAGACGCTTTTTGAGGAAAGAATAACCAAAAACACAGAGAAGTAAAACAGATGTGCCTGCATAAAAGCCGGTGGTCATATGTTCACTTTCGCCAAATATGAGGAATGCAAAAATGATCCCATACACCGGTTCCAAGTTAATGGAAAGAACAACTGTATAAGCCGAAATTTTTTTCATCAATTCAACCATAACCACAAAAGCATACGCAGTGCAGACAACTCCAAGAATGAGCAGATATGCAAAATCGGGCAATGAAATTTTTAGATTATAAAAAGTATTTCCTGTGATAAACATATAAATACTGATAGCTGCAAAGCCCGCTAACATCTCGTAATAAGTGATAACATTGGCATTATTTGTTGCAGTAAATTTTCTATTGATTACTGTAAAGAGACTGGCAAATAGCGCACAAACTACAGACAAAATGATACCGAGCGTGTAACGAGTTTCAAATTGAAAAATCATGTAAATTGCACCAATGATTATTACTCCAATAACCAGTTCTAAAACTGATGCACGGCGTCTGTTAAAAATGGGTTCAAGAATGCCCGTAAACAATGTCCCAACAGAAATACAACCTAGCGTAACAGACACGTTTGAAACTTTTACAGCAGAGAAAAATAATATCCAGTGTGTTGCAACAATCAAACCTGTTCCAAGAATTTGAAGCAGCGTTTTGCGTGGAAGAGTCAGCGAGATTTTTTTATATTTCAAAAATATCAACAGTGCGACTACAGCAAACAACATTCTGTACCACACCAACTCAATTGCCGAAAGATGAATAAGCTTGCCGAGGACAGCCGTAAAACCAAGAAGAAAAACTACGATATGAAGTTTTGTAAGACTGCCGGATAAAGCCATTTTATAGGATCAACATCAGGATAAAAAGTCATCAACTATTCAACAATCACTGGTTTCCTGTAGGTATTTTCGCCTTTTATTTCAACCATATAATATCCACTTATTAATCCATCTCTCGATAATACAAAATTATTCCCGGTGGCATTTTTAATATGTCTCACAATTTTTCCGGTGATATCTGTAACTATGAGTTCATAGCTGGTGTTGTTTGTATTTGTGAAATAAATTGTGGTAGCACCCTTGAATGGATTTGGCACAACACTGATATTATTTCTATTGCTCAAATTATCAACTGAAACAAAGATTCCATTATCTTCAATGTTAGACAGCGACTGACTGAAAGGGCCACTCATATCTTTTGCATTACTGCTTGCCCAGCAACTATCGTTTTTCATCACAGCAATCTGATAATAATATGTTCCAATAGGTTGATAATCTGTATATGTGGTGAGATTGCTCTGTATAGCACCAATAGGTAGCAATGAGCTCAGGCTTGCTCCTCGATAAATGGTATATGAGCCAAAAGCAAATCCTTCATAGTTTTCCCAAATAAGATTGTACACGCCAATGCCGGTGCTGACCGTTAAATGCATTGTTTTATGTGCATTGCTTAATTCTGATTCATTGCCACAAGTATCAATTACCGAAATCTTATATCGATCTGAATGAACAGATGGATTTGAATTTGTGTCAACATACATACTCAGCGCATTAAATGGCAATGCAGCCATCAGCACAAATTGACCTGCAAAAGTTGTTTCTTTATAAAGATTATAAGTTACAATTCCACCATTAGCAGGTTTTTCCCAGATAATAATATTTTTATTTGTTGCGCTATCAACTGTAACAAGGCACAGCCCTTGATATGCGTATGGATGTGATACCTGAATATAAATGGAATCTATGCCAAAACTTGAACTATTTGTACATTGAACCGAATAATATCCCGATTCGTGAACCATGATTGCTTGAGTTATTGCACCGGTTGACCAAAGATAGTGCAAGTATCCGCTGCCGGCATCAAGTAAAACGCTATCACCATAACAAAAAGTTGTTGACCCCTGTGCCGTAATATGCGCATTTAATAATGATGGTTGGTTCACTGTAAAACTTGCATTAGCTGAACAGTTATTTACATCATGTATTGTCACACTATATGTTCCGGCAGACAATTGTTCAATATCCTGAGTATGCGCTCCATTTGACCAGATATATGTATATGGCGGAGTACCTCCGTTTGGCGTTATATCAGCAGAGCCATTTGCCAAGCCATAAAATGTTACATTTTGTATAAAAGATGTTGCTGTTATTGGGGATGGATTAACTAAAGTTACACTCGAAGTATCATAACACATTTGGCTATCGTTTACGGTAACATGATAAGTCCCTGCATTCCTGTTTTGCAAAGAAGCATATGGTGAGCCATTGCTCCAGTGATATGTGTATGGCTGCACTCCACCACTTAAATTTATAATTGCATTACCAGAATAGCTCCCGTAACAAAGTGGGTCATTATGTGAAATATTCAATTGTAGCGGTGAAGGATTATCAATCGAACAATAAAATGCTGAAACACAACCATTTTGGTCTGTAGCAGAAACAGCGTAATTTCCAGCAGAAAGATTTTGTGCAAGCGCACCTGTTTGAGGAGGATTGGTACTCCACACAAATGTCAAGGGAGGACTAATAGCTGATACATGCACTTCGGCAGAACCATTCGCAGCATCAAAGCAAACAATTGGATGCACATCAATCCATTCAATGTATGCACTCCCTTGATCGCTTATGAATATAGTATTAATTTTAGTACAGCCGGTAACTGTATCTGTAACAGTTAATTGATATACTCCTGCTGCAAGATTATATGCGGTATCATTATGCTGATGAGATGGATCATTCCATTCAAATGTGTATTCACCGATATCTTGAGCATTAATTAACTGAGCCCAAGCAAAACCATTTGAACTCGTACAAGTAGGAGAATTATTTTGAGTAAAAACAATCGGAAAATTCCGACTACGACCCTGTATTTGAAATGCTTGACTAGCTATGCAACCGTGTGCATCAGTAACTGTAAGGCTATAATCTCCAGGCAATAAATTAGTAATGATAGTATCTGTTTTTAAATTTGACCAGTTAAATAAATATGGTGCTGTTCCTCCGGTAGGATGAGAAGAAATAGAGCCATCTGTTATGCATATTTCATTTTTTACAATTGAAACTATTGATAGATTTGCCGGATTGCCAACAACTATATCTTGCATTACCACCATACCATTACTATCCGTAATTCTCACTCTATAATTACCTGCACCAAAAGAATTAGCAAACTGAGGATTATGAAACAAGAAATCTTGTGTTGTTACCTGTATGGGCAAATTATTTAAAAACCATTGATATGAATAAGGAGGAAGCCCGCCTGTTACTGTAACGTCAATGTATCCATCATTAGACTCTGCGCAAGAATTTTCGTGTACAATATGAGTAATCAGCATATTATGGACAAAAATTGTATCGGTAATAAAAGATGTGCATCCAAATGAATTTGAGGCTGTAAGTGTTACTATGTATGTTCCCTGTGTTGTGTATGTATGTGATGGATTTGTTGTAGTGGCAGTCGTATTGTCACCAAAATCCCATAAATAAACAGATGCGTTTTGCGAGTGATTTGTAAAATTAACCGAACCATTTTCCTGCACAATGTTTTGTGACACACTAAATGCTGTTATTGGGTTCACAACTTTAATAAGTCTAAATGAAGAGTCGCTTCCACAGCCGCTTGTAACAACTAATTTCACATTATAATCGCCACCTGTAGCATAAAAATGTTCTGGATTTTGCATACTTGATGTGGTGCCGTCTCTGAAATCCCATTGATATGTATAAGTTTGAGCACGGTTGCTGTTATCCGAATATACAAAATCTAATTCAGTTTCAGCGCATACATGATCTTCATCGACATTAAACCAAGGTTTTGGGATATTTGTATTACTGATACTTACAACTGTTTGAATGGTATCAACTCTGCCGCATGAATTAGTTGCAATCGCAAAAGCGTTATAACTTCCAGTATCTGCATAACTATGATAGGCTATTTGCTCAGTACTCGTTGTTCCATCTCCAAAGTGCCATTCATATGTGCTACCGCCAACAATAATAAATTTTACAGAATCGCCAACACACCCGGAATTGTCCTGAGAACTATTATTTCCATCTTCAGTGGAATTTTGAACAAAATAAAATGATGGGTTTGCGATATTATCGTTTACCAAAATAGCATCTGTTATGGAATTTGAATTTCCACAGGTATTTGTTACGGTAAAGGTATAATGATATAAACCAGGGTTTGTGTATTGGTGAAAAACGACTTGCAGATTTGTATCAGAATATGCAGAAAGATTAATTAGCGAATCGCCATCGCCAAACCAAATGGAATAATTGTATCCTGAACCGATCATCCTGTTTCCATCATCAAAAAAATAGACTTTTTCACCAGGACAAATGATATTAGGTAACGCAGATATATGCGATATAGGATTTGCGTTAGGATTTGCAAGAACCCATTTTTTGACAGTATCAGTACCATTGCAATTGTTTACCGCAACTAGTGTAACCTGATGTAATCCACTAGTTGAAAAAACATGAATCGGATCTTTGTCGTTTGAAAATGTTCCATCGCCGAAATCCCATTTAATGGCAATACTACCTGAGCCACTTGCCCACGACTGAAAAGCGACCTCTTCGCCGGTACAAATCCTTAATGTATCTTTATTGTAGTTTGAATTATTAAAATAAGCTTCTACATAAGGTTTGTATGAAGGATCATATTGAATATCTACAAGATGACTCACAGTATCTGAGTTGCCACATCCGTTTGTAACAATAAGAGTTACAGTATAAGTTCCGGTATCAGCAAAAAGATATTTGGTGTTTTGTGAAAACGAGGTGTTCCCATCTCCATAGTCCCACAAAAATTCAGCACCAGCCGATGCGTCAAAGTTAATAGGGTGATTTGGGCAATATGCGTTATCTTGTGAGCTGAAATTCGCATTGGCAGGCACATTCCCGGATATGTCAATGGAATTAGAGGCACTGTTTGAATTTCCACACACATTGGTAACGGTTAGTGTAATATTTCTAAAACCATTGCTTGAATAGGAGTAATTTGGATTCTGATTGTCTGAAAAATTTCCATCATCAAAATCCCAGTGATAGGAATAAAAGGGAAGGTTAGAATAAAATGGAATTTGGTCGCCAACACAAAATTGACTGCCGGGAATATTGAAAGACGGATAAGTTGGCACTGCACTACTCATAACCGTAACATTTTGTGTAACAGAATCAAATCCACATGCAGTGTGAACATATAGTTTAATACCATAAGTGCCGGGGTCGCTGAAAGAATGGGATGCCCAATTATTTTTTAAAATAGTTCCGTCGCTGAAAACCCATTTTATGGAATCATATTGCTGATCGATGCCAACGTAGAAAACTTCATTGGGACAAACCGTATCATTTGTGTAAAAAACAAAATTATTTACGCCCGATACTTTAATGCTTGTACGTGCCTCTCCCATATATTGAGACTGGGGAGAATATGCTTTAAGTATTACTTCGTATGTTCCCGAAAGTACAAATGTATAGCTAGCGTTTTGTCCTATATAATTCTGACCATTGCCAAACCCCCAAACAAAAATTGTTCCCGGAGGTGTATTGCTTGTATTTGTAAAATTCACATGCAGTGGATAACAACCATGACTAACATCGGTTGCGAAGCTAATTTGTTGACTGCTTCCGCTTAGTGCTATCAACAAAAGAAAAATTATAAGCGAGTATGTTTTAATAATCTTCATAATATTAGTAATTTATAATTTGTGAAGCAAAGATATATAAATTACCGTATGTTATAGAATTAATATCAGATTTAATACCCATATTTTTTAAATATCAGCAGTTTTGTAGTGTAAAAAAAAATATTCAAATTAATTTTATCTTTGTATCGATCATGAAAAATCGCTGTTTTTATATAATTTATTTAACAATATTTTTGTTTTTTTCTGTTTACCTATCGGGGCAGACGGTAATGAATTTTAAAGTTGGTTATTTAGGTTTTCACCCGGGGAGTAATCCGAATGTTGCGCTGTATGAAAATAAGCTTTCACAAAATGGTTCAATGGTTGCTGAACCGTCATTGTGGCTTGGATTTGAAATTTTTTTACGAGAAGATCATACTTCTATTGAGTTGTATCAGGGGTTTTTATCAGATGCTGCGGCTCGTTCAGCAGGATTTACGTTTATTGGATTTAAACGGAGAATATTTATGTTGAAAAAAAGTGACTTTTATGCTGAAATTGGGACTACATTTAGCTTTCGCCAAAACTGGGCAGAGCTATCGGGTTACATTTCACAAAACAACTATAGTGGCAGTGGCAAATGGCAAAACAAATGGATATATGTTGGAGGAGGGCTAAGTTGGTATTATTATCTTACAAAAAAACATGATATTTCACTCACCGCCTTTTATGGGCACTATGATAATACAATAACTTTTATGGTCGGTTACAGATACTGGTTTAGCACTATTTTTAAACATCCAAAGCCCTGCAATTGTCCGTTCGATAAATACAAGAAGAACAAACGAAAACATTGACGAGGGTAAAACAATAATTTACAACACTTACTTTTTATTGTTTATTAGCCATTTAT
Source organism: Bacteroidales bacterium (assembly GCA_036171035.1). Classification (GTDB taxonomy): domain Bacteria; phylum Bacteroidota; class Bacteroidia; order Bacteroidales; family GWF2-35-48; genus GWF2-35-48. The sequence goes on along the minus strand of JAVHQG010000224.1, from coordinate 3,615 downwards.
ACCACAAATCCATCCCTTTCCCGGTTTTAGCAGAAACTTCAAAAAATATCAGACTCGGATTGATGCGAAGTGCATATTCTCTGACTTTTTCCATATTAAAATCGACATAAGGGAGAAGATCTGTTTTGTTGATAATACAAACATTTGAGGAGCTAAACATGGTTGGATATTTCAATGGTTTATCCTCGCCTTCAGTCACACTGATAATTACTACACGGTATGCTTCTCCTAAATCAAATAGTGCCGGGCACACAAGATTTCCAACATTTTCAACTACCAACACAGACTTTTCTGAAACATCAAGTTTTTTTATTGCTTTATGAATCATATCGGCATCAAGATGACAGCCATTGCCTGTATTAATTTGTACGACAGGAGCACCTGCTGCATGAATTCTATTAGCATCATTCATAGTTTGTTGATCGCCTTCGATAATGAAAAAATTAATTTCATTTTTCATTTCTTGAATGGTTCGTTCAAGCAGGCTGGTTTTCCCGGATCCGGGAGAACTAACCAGATTCAGTGCTAATATATTCTTGGCTTCAAACCATCCCCGATTGCGTTCGGCCAGCAAATCATTTTTCTGCATGATATTTTGTTCCAAAATGATTGTTGTACCATGGCTGTGATCGTGGTGATGGTCATCGTGGTGATGGTGATCGTCGTGGTCATGATGATGATTCTGCTGGTGTTCATGATTATGTTCATGATTATGTTCTGGATGAACTATTTCTTCTCCCGGCTTCCTGATCGAAATTTTATTTTCGCTATTTCCGCATCCGCAAGTATCGCACATATAAAAAAGTTTAATGTTTAATGTTTAATGTTTAATGTTCAATGTTCAATGTTCAACTTGATGAAAAATAATTTATTGCAATTTACATATTTATTCTATTTGAATAGAAGTAACTCGTAATTCTTTTCCCTGCAAAATATCATACATTGTACCTTGGCAAACCGGACAAATATCGAGTATATATTGCAGTAAAAATTCAGTATTACAATTGCTGCATTTTGCTTTTGCCTGAACCAGATTAATTGTAACATGAGCCTGTTCAAGCATTGTATTTTTAATAGCTTCGTCCATAGCAAATTCAAGGGCTTCGGGTACAACTCCCGATATTGAGCCAATCTCTAGTTCAATTTCAGTAATGCTTTTTGCATGATTATTTTTTGCATTTGTTTCTGCAATCTCAATAATATTTTGAGCAATAGATAATTCGTGCATATAATTAAAATATTAAATTCAGCAAATCCTTGGCAACTGCTCTCCTGCAAGCATATCAACAATTCTGTGTCCACCAATGCCCGTTTGCAGAATCACTTTCCCCTGATATTTATCTGTGATTTCACCAATGATTTTTGCATTTGAACCATAGTTATTTTTCTTCATAAGGTTGATAATTTTTTCAGCATCTTCGGCATCTACAATCAGCACAACTTTCCCTTCATTTGCCATGTACAGTGGGTCATACCCAAAAGCTTCACACAGACCACGTACACTTTCACGAATAGGGATTTCGGCTTCGTTTAGGGAGATTCCAATATTGTGATTTTCTGCAAACTCGCATAGCACTGTAGCTAATCCTCCACGCGTAGCATCGCGCATAAAATTCACTTTATATCCTTTAGCTAAAATTTCTTGAATCATATGATTTAATGCAGCACAGTCTGATTGCACATCTGAACTGTATTCCAATGAATTTCTAGCACACAAAATAGCAGCACCATGATCTGCAATATTTCCATTAATAATTATTTTATCACCTGATTTAACGGCTTCTCCAAAACTGATATTTTTATGCTGATCATCTAAAATTCCAATTCCTGAAGTATTGATAAAAACCTTATCGGCTTTACCTTTTTCAACAACTTTAGTATCGCCGGTAACAATTAGCACATCTGCTTTTTTTGCTTCATCGGCCATTGTTTTTACTATTTCTTCCAGTTCACTTAATAGCAATCCCTCCTCTAAAATAAATCCACAACTTAAGTATAATGGTTTTGCACCTGAAACTGATAAATCATTCACAGTGCCACATATAGCAAGTTTGCCGATGTTTCCACCGGGGAAAAAGATAGGGTTAACAACATAACTATCTGTTGTAAAAGCTAACTGTTTTGTATTAATTTCGAGTATTGCAGAATCTGTTTGAGCCTTTAAAATAGGATTATCAAAATATTTTACAAAAAGATTACTGATAAGGGTATGTGTCATTTTCCCACCACTACCGTGGTTTAACAGGATTGTTTTATTCATGTGAATTTCTATTATATTTATAATATGCATGACATGCTCCTTCGGTGGACACCATGCAAGCACCAATAGGGTTTTCAGGAGAACAGGCTTTCCCAAAAAGTTTACATTCTTTTGGACTTTTTAATCCTTTTAAAATTTCGCCACATAAGCAACCCTTTGGTTCTTCAGGTTCTGGCAATGATATTGGGAATACTTTTTCCGCATCCATTTTTTGATATTTTGCAGCAAGTTCCAGCCCACTAGATTCTATGTTGCCAAGTCCTCGCCAGTGGTCTGTTCTCAAAACAAAAACATCTTCAAGCATTTGTTTCGCTTTGAGATTTCCTTCAGGTTTTACAACACGTGTATATTGAATTTCAACTTTTGCTTCATTTTTTTCAATTTGCTGAACCAACATCAGAATGGTCTGTAAAATATCTGTAGGTTCAAATCCGGCAACAACACAGGCAAGATGGTATGTATTGGCAATATCGTTATAAATGCCTGAACCCGTGATTGCGCTTACATGCCCGGGGCAAATATATCCATGAATTTTCACTCCTTCATCAATCAGTGCGGCCATTGCAGGTGGCATGATTTTATGTGATGAAAAAAGATAAAAATTGTTGATTTGTTGGGCATTTGCCATTTGCACCGTTGCGGCACTTGTTGGAGCAGTTGTTTCAAATCCGATACCTAGGAATATTACTTGCTTATGGGGGTTATCTTTCGCAATTTGTAACGCATGTAGGGGAGAATAAACAATTCTGATATCAGCACCTGAAGCTTTAGTTTTTTCAAGCGAAGATGAAGACCCGGGTACTCTTACAAGGTCTCCCAATGTTGCAATGATTTTATTATTCTCTTGTGCATAAAAAATTGCCTGATCAATAAATTTCTTTCCCGACACACATACAGGGCATCCCGGACCACTGATGAGCCGTATATTTGAAGGCAATAATGCGGGAATTCCAAATTTTTGAATCGACATAGTATGACCGCCGCATACTTCCATCAAAGAAATGTTTTTTTTAGAAGTGGCATGTATGTTATCAATCAACTTTCTAACCAAATCCTTATTTCGATACTCATCAATGAATTTCATAGTTTGACTATTAGTTCTGTTCTTCTTGTGTGATTTGCTTTTCAATTTCGCCAAGTTCTTCAAGTAATTTCAGCGTTTCTGCGGCATCTTCTTCACTGATTTTTTCGATGGCAAATCCAGAGTGAACCAAAACCCATTCATTTATTTGCGGATTCTCAATTAATTGAAGCCCTGTTGTGATAATGGTTCCTCCAATAGAAACCTGAGCCATTTCATTTTCTATCGAAACAATTTTTGCGGGTACACTTAGACACATTTTTTTAAGTATTAT
>JAVHQG010000223.1:0-14566 GCA_036171035.1 Bacteroidales bacterium | reverse complement strand
CGCTTTTTCGAGTGGAGAATATCGGTTTCGAACCGATGACCTACAGACTGCCAGCCTGTCGCTCTAGCCAACTGAGCTAATCCCCCAAATTAGAATAAATCCGTTTACACATAATTAAAAATAGTGTAAATATTACAGAAAAATCTAATGCAAATATATTAGATTTATTGAAATAATAATGCCAAAATTATTTATTCGTTAACAACTTCGTAAACTCCTCTATTGCTTGTTTTTGTTGTAATTACTTCTACAAAATGTGGATTGTCAATAAATCTTTTGTGCATAATTGCGGCAATCTCCTCCTGAATATTTTCTTCACAAATGCAGAATACTGAAGATCCACCACCGCTAATGTTGAATCCATATGCTCCTGCACTTAATATTTCTTTTTTAATAGACGCATATTCTGGAATTACAGCACTGCGAACCGGTTCTGCAATATGATCAACACTAATAGCTTTCCCGAATGCCTGAATATCTTTTGTGTGTATTGCATGGACTACACTTGCACAGTGAGCCATTTGCTCTTTTAATTTTTCTTGCCCTATTTCATATGTAATAAATCCGCGTGTTGTGCGTTGACTTTTTCTTATAGCTGCAAGCACTACAGGAAATTCCGGCATTTGTAATTTTAATACTTCAATGGGATTGTAATTTTTTATTAAAACAAATCCACCAAGCATTGCAGCAGCAACATTATCCGCATGAGGCGAACCGCCCGATGCAACTTCTCCATAACGGGCAATGTCAACCAGTTCGTTGTCATCTAGATTGAGCTGTAATAATTTGTTAAGCCCAAACACGGCTGCGGCTGCTGATGCGCCAGTTGTTCCAAGTCCTCCACCCGATGGCATCATTTTATTAATGGTAAGTGTTAGCCCTTGATGGATGTTTTTTCTTTTATAAAGTTCAAGAATCGCAAGACCTGCTGTGTTGTCTTCAAGTTTAACGGGGATATTTTGAGATGCGCCTGTGATATTTATATTAATGATTTCTGTTTGATTTAACTCTATGGATATTTCATCATAGGGAGATTGTAGCGACATAGCAAAAATATCATATCCTGGTCCTACGTTTGCAGTTGTTGCCGGAGCATGCATTTTAATTTTTTGTGCCATGATTTTTAAATGATTTTTAGATTTTGAAGAATTTCTTTCATTTTTTGTGTTTTTTCCTCACTCAGTGGTGTCAATGGCATACGTAACCCTCCACCCGGCAAACACATTAAATTTAGTGCGGCTTTCACTGCCATAGGGTTGGTTTCCCATCGCAGTGCTTCAAATATCGGATAATATTGATTGTGAATTTTTTCGGCATCTTTTTGTAAGCCGGCGAGGGCAAGTTCTGTCATTTTTTTCATGACCTCCGGGATAATGTTTCCTGCAACAGAGAATGTTCCGGCACCTCCAAAACAAATCATTGGAAACGCTGTTGTGTCCTTACCTGTAAATACGCAGAAATCATCATCTTTTGTCAGATATAAGAGTTTTGCAAGATGATCAAGTGCTTTATTTCCATCTTTTATTCCTGCAATATTTGGGTGCTTTGCTAAATGTGCAGTTGTGACCGGATCCATATTGATGCCGGTTCTGTCTTGGGAGTTGTGTAAGATAATTGGGACAGGTGAAATATTTGCTATTTCTTCGTAGAATTTTATTACTCCTTCGGGTCTTGGTAGTACAAAGAATGGGGAGAATACTGACACATAATCTGCACCCATATCAGTGAATATTTTTACTTTTTCTTTGGCTCTCCACAAGCTCGATGCACATGTATCTGGGGCAATTTTACATTTCCCTTTAGCGTTTCGTATTATGATTTCGAGTACTTTCAATTCTTCTGCATCTGTAAGCAATGTGTTTTCTCCGGTTACGCCTAGTGGGGCAATGCCGTCAATCCCTGCATTCACTTGCCTTTCAACAAGTAGTTTTAATCCATCTTCATCTAATGATCCATTTTCTTTTAATGGAGAAATCATTAATGTATAAGCACCTTTATGCATATTCTTAATATTAAATTTTAGTCTTTTTAATAATTTTGGTGCAAAGTTATTGCTTTTATAATTACTTTTTAATCTTATATCACTTTTGTATATTTGAAAAACGAAAAAAATGAAATCAATAAAAAAAAAGAAATTAGTTGTGTTTTCAGGAGCAGGAATAAGTGAGGAAAGCGGTATTCGTACTTTCCGTGATATGGGTGGTTTGTGGGAAGAATATGATGTAATGGATGTTGCGAGTATAGACGGTTGGGAGCGAAATATAGATTTAGTAATACGGTTTTATAACGAGAGAAGGAAACAATTGTACGAATGTAAACCAAATGTGGCACACAAAGTAATTGCAAAATTGGAGGAATTTTTTGATGTTGAAATTGTCACACAAAATGTTGATGATTTGCATGAACGTGCAGGGAGTACGAAAATTTTGCATTTGCATGGAGAATTGAAGAAGGTAAGAAGTACGGTTGACCCGAAATTGATATACGAATTAGAAGGTTGGGAGCTAAAAAAAGGTGATTTATGTGAAAAGGGATCACAGCTACGTCCCCATATCGTGTGGTTTGGAGAGGCTGTACCTGAAATGATGAATGCTATAGAAATTGCAAAAAAAGCTGATATTTTTGTTGTGGTTGGAACATCTTTAAATGTTTATCCGGCAGCAAGCGTTATTGATTATGTAGCCCCTTTTGCCCCTGTTTTTTTTGTCGACCCGGCAGCAGTGTCTTCTAAATTATCTCGTAAGGTTGAGTTTATTAAAGAAAAAGCAGGCACCGGAGTAATCAGACTAGCTGAAATTCTTAAAAAACAATATTGCTAATGAATGCATTCATAACATTCTTCAACCACTTAGGGGGGATACATCTAAAATATAAAGAATTTCAACATTAGTTTTTAGAAATACCTAAAGTTAAACAATAAAATGCTTGAAATATTACATATAAAACAAATTACGGTTATAATATATATAAATTGCCAACGTTTATTAATTTTGTATGTTTAACTTTTTAAGGCTACATGCGATTTTTTGATTTTTTATTCAGTAAGATTTTTTTGAAACATTTTTTACTTGCTATTTTTGTAGGTAATTTAATCTTTTGGGGATCGCTGTTTTTTTTGAATTTTTATACCCGTCATGGGGAATCAATTGCTATCCCTGATGTGAGAGGATTGTCATCGGAAGATGCAATAAGAAAATTACAAGAAACCGATATGCTTGGAATTATAACCGATTCAGTTTTTCTTATCAATCAAAAAAAAGGTCTTATTGTAGAACAAAATCCTCCCTTTGGATTTAAAGTTAAACGGAATAGGAAAATTTTTTTAACAATTAATTCATTTTGTCCTGAACGTGTGAAAATGCCCGATCTGGTTGGAGTATCGTTTCGACAGGCAAAAGCAATACTAGAAACATACGGGTTAAAAGTTGGGCGGTTGAGGTATGTCCCTGATATTGCAAAAGATAATGTACTTGAACAAAAATATAAAGGAGAAAAAATCGGCGAAGGCACACAAATAGATAAAGGGTCTTCTATCGATTTTGTATTGGGAAGAGGAGGTGATAATTATGAGGAAAACGATTCAACAAAAGTAAAATCAGCAAGCAGTGAGGCAGATGAAGAAAATTTATAACATAATTATTGTATTTGTATTTTTGTTACCCGGAAGCATTTTTTCACAGGAAACGATTACAGGTGTCCATTTTAATGCTGCAATAAAAAAATATCGTAATCAGCATCTTCAAAATATTTTAAAACACGGGAAATCCATTTCCGATACTTTAACGTTGCCATTTTTTGATGATTTTGCTACGCCATCTATTTTCCCTAATGCCGCACTCTGGGTTGATAGTAACGCATTTGTAAATACAGGGTTTAACCCGTATATGGGAAACAGTTTAACAGATGTTGAAAAGTCTCACAATCCCCCTTCAATAGGCGTTGCAACCCTTGATGCACTTGATAAAAATGGAGATATTTACAGTAAATTATTACCAAATGTTACAGGCTCTGCTGATACCTTAACCTCAAAGCATATTAATCTTAATTTTTTACCCGGTGACTCTGCTTTTTTAAGTTTTGAATATCAGCCAACAGGTGTGGGAAATGCTCCTGAAGCTGACGATTCACTTGTACTTGAATTTTATTCTCCCATTGATACTGCCGAGCCGTGGCATCACATATGGAGCGCATTCGGATCAACAGATAAAACATTCAGAAAAGTAATGATCGCTATAAAAGATACCATTTTTCTACAGAATGGATTCCGCTTTCGTTTTATAAATTATGTTTCACTTGGCAGCAATTATGAGCCAAGTTGGCTCAGCAACTGTGATCAATGGAATCTAGATTATATCTACCTTGACACGAATCGGCACATCAATAACGACGTGTATAATGACGTGTCTTTTCTTTATCCGATGAAATCTGTTTTAAAGAATTCACTTGAATCAATGCCATGGTTACACTTTAAATCATATGGAACAAACATGATTGATACAACTATCTACTTTATCAGTAGAAATCTTGGTTCCATTGGGGGATTGCCGATATATAACTTAAAAATTCGTGATATGTCAGGAACCATCCCTGTTTATAAAAATGGTTTTTATGAAAATGTTTTAGCATATAGTATTAATTTTCATCGTCAGAATTTTAGTCCATTATATCCTATAACGCTACCTGTGGGCAATTCAGCAGCTTTTGAATTTACATGTTATTTAAACTGGTTCAATGATACAATACCACTAAATGTTGACTCAATCATTCCAAAAAGAATCCGTTACAATGACACAATTAGATATTATCAGAATTTTGATAATTACTATGCTTATGATGATGGTACAGCGGAAAACGGGTATGGGCTTAGTGGCGAAGGCACTCAAAATGCACGTATGGCATTAAAGTATAAGTGCTATAAACGAGACACATTGCAGGGAGCTTATATGTTTTTTAATAATACGCATGATGATTATACCGGAAATAAATATTTTTATCTTAAAGCTTGGTCAGATGCAGGCGGAATGCCAGATGCAGAATTAACAAGTCAAATAGGTGAACATCCTTTTTTTGATGGATTAAACGAATTTCATTTTCATGCATTTGAATCACCAGTTGTTATTGACTCCGGAGCAACGTTTTATATAGGTGTGCAGCAAACAACTACCGATATGCTTAACATTGGACTTGATAGAAACAGGGATGCTCACGAAAATTGCTATTATAATATTTCGGGTTCTTGGGTTCAGTCATCTTATGTTGGCGCATTAATGATTCGTCCTGCATTTGGTATGGCTGTTGCCAATCTTTCAGCAGAAAATAAAATGGTAAAAAAAACTATAGAAATTTATCCAAATCCTGCTTCAGATAAAATTAATATTATACTCCCGGAAAACTATTCATCTGAAAAAGCTGTTATTTGTATCAATGATATTTGTGGTAAGACTATAAAACAACAACACTTTGCAAACATAATTAACATTTCTGCTTTATCTCCGGGAATCTATTTTGTTTCTGTCACTGACTATAATAAGTATAACTTTACAAAAAAAATAATTATCACCCATTAATGGGTAATTCCACTAAACATGCATGATGCCGACGACGATGTGTTTGATCAACTCTGTCTTGAAAATGAAGATTCTGAGGAACAAAATGAACTCTATGAACATTATAGATTTGTTGTAGATAAAGGGCAATCGTTGCTACGAATAGACAGTTTTCTTGCCAATCGCATTGAGGGAATTTCGCGCAATAAAATACAAAACGCAGCGGAGGCTTCATGTATCCTTGTAAATGATGTCCCTGTAAAATCGAATTATAAAGTAAAGCCTGAAGATATTATTTCTATCGTACTGCCACATCCGAAAAGAGAGGTAGAACTCATTCCTGAAAATATTCCACTTGATATTGTTTATGAAGATGACGATTTGGTTATCATCAATAAAAAAGCGGGTATGGTCATGCACCCTGGTTGTGGAAATTATACCGGAACGCTTGTAAATGCAATGCTTTATCATTTTAAGGAAATACCGCTTTTTAAAGAAGATAAAATCAGACCGGGGCTTGTGCATCGTATTGATAAAAATACTACAGGAATTATTGTTGTGGCGAAAAATGAAATTGCTCTTTCAAAATTAGCTTTGCAATTTTTTAATAAAACTACTCAAAGAAAATATCAAGCACTTGTGTGGGGCGATTTGAAAAACGACACGGGTACTATCACGTGTAATATTGGGCGAAGTCTGCAAAATCGCAAAATCAGAGCTGCTTTCCCTAATGGAGACAATGGGAAACCGGCTGTTACGCATTATAAAGTATTAGAGAAATTTGGATATGTGTCTTTGGTTGAATGTAGGCTGGAAACTGGTCGTACGCATCAGATACGTGTGCATTTTCAACACATTGGACATCCACTTTTTAATGATGAAACCTATGGCGGTGATAGGATTTTAAAAGGGACAACATACACTAAATACAAACAATTTATACAAAACTGTTTTCGTATCATTCCACACCATGCTTTACATGCAAAATCTCTTGGATTTGTGCATCCAACAACAAATGAATGGATGAATTTTGATTCAGAACTTCCTGAAGAGATGACACAGGTACTAAAAAAATGGAGAGACTATACGGCAAACAGGCAGTTTGAAAATTTAATAATTTAATGATTTGTTGATGAGATGATTTGATTATGCGTTGCAAGCTGAGAGAAGTTGAAGCTTTTTTTCTAAGAACTGTTAATAACAAGAGCATAAAACAATAGTTGATGATGCACAAAAAAAAAATAATTGTTGCGGTAACGGGTGCAAGTGGATCAATCTATGCAAAAATACTTTTAGAAAAACTCTCTAATTTAATATCGCAAATTGAAGTCTGTGGCGTGATTTTTTCTGACAATGCAAAAGGAATTTGGGTACACGAAATAGGGGAAGATCCTGCTCGCACAATAGCATTTAAAATCTACGATAAAAAAGACTTTACAGCTCCCTTTGCATCTGGTTCGGCAGGTTTTGACACAATGATTGTTTGCCCCTGCTCCATGGGCGTTTTAGGTCGCATTGCTTCCGGTGTTTCTGACGATTTAATAACTCGTGCCGCTGATGTGATTTTAAAAGAAAGAAAAAAGCTAATTCTTGTAACTCGTGAGTCGCCGTTGAGTCTGATTCATATCAATAATATGAAAATAATTTCAGAGGCTGGTGGCATCATTTGTCCTGCAAATCCTTCGTTTTATAGTAAGCCGGAATCAATTGAATCCCTTGCTTCTTCTGTGATCGAGCGAATTTTGGATTTGACGGGATTTGTTTCTGATGCATTTAGATGGGGGAAATAATTTTTTCAATCAATACGAGAAATTATAAAATATGAAAATCGCACTTGCACAATTAAATTATCATATCGGAAATTTTACTGAAAATATTCGGAAAATAGTTGCTGCTATTGATAAGGCAAAAAAACAAAAAGCAGATTTAGTGGTATTTTCAGAGCTTTCAGTATGTGGATATATGCCACAGGATTTACTGGAACAAAAAGATTTTATCAACGAATGTAATGCTGCAATAATAAAAATTGCTTCGCATTGCAAAGGAATTACTGCTATTGTGGGTGCTCCGTCTATTAACGATGACAATAAAGGGAAAAAACTTTACAACTCTGCATGGGTTCTTGCTGAAGGGAAAGTGTCTCAACTGCTTCATAAATCGCTGTTACCAACTTACGATATCTTTGATGAATATAGATATTTTGAGCCTAATACAAAATTTAATTTATTAGAACTTCATGGCAAAAAAATAGCTGTTACAATCTGTGAAGATTTATGGGACGATCAGAAATTTGACAATGAGTTTGCAAAAGGGAAGCTTTACAAAACTTCTCCAATGGATGAGCTAATAAAGCTCTCTCCTGATTTAATAATCAATATTGCAGGATCGCCTTTTTCTTACAATCAAGAAAATAACCGACTCGGTATTTTAGTGTCAAATGCACAAAAATATAATCTTCCGATAATTTATGTAAATCAAGTTGGTGCTCATACGGAGCTTATCTACGATGGTGGATCTATAATACTCAATAGAAAAGGTGAAGTTGTGCAACAATTGAAATCTTTCGATGAAGATTTTTTAATAACGGATATTGCTGAAATCGAAACACAAATTGTGTTCCCGTCTTCTACTACACTCCCTATTGCGAATATTCAAAAAGCCATTGAATTGGGAATTAAAGATTATTTTCAAAAAAATAAATTTACTACTGCTACTCTTGGTCTTTCTGGTGGCATTGATTCTGCTCTGACGCTAGTTCTGGCTTCAAATGCGCTTGGTGCAAAAAATGTAAGGGTTCTTTTGCTACCTTCAAAATATTCTTCAGAACATTCAATAACTGATGCCATCGCACTTGCAGAAAATCTCGGAGTTAAATATGATATGATTAACATTCAGGCAATAGTTGATAGTTACAATTCTTCGCTTTTAACTGTTTTTAATGGAGAAAAATCTGACATTACAGAAGAGAACATTCAGGCTCGTGTAAGAGGTTCTTTGCTCATGGCTTTCTCAAATAAATTTGGAAATATTTTACTTAATACATCAAATAAAAGTGAGTCTGCTACCGGTTATGGTACATTGTATGGAGATATGAATGGTGGGCTTTCTGTAATCGGCGATGTATATAAAACAGATGTATATCTTTTAGCAAAACACATAAATCGAAACGACGAAATAATACCCAATAATACCATTATTAAACCTCCTTCAGCAGAGCTTCGACCAAATCAAAAAGATTCTGATTCACTTCCGGAATATGATATTCTGGATAAAATTTTATTCAATTATATTGAAATGAAAAAATCAAAATCAGAAATCATTGCTGATGGTTTTAGCGAGACAACTGTAACTAAAGTCATCAGGCTTGTAAACATGAATGAATATAAACGATTTCAAGCACCACCTGTTTTGCGTGTTTCATCGAAAGCTTTTGGGTTTGGAAGGAGAATGCCTTTGGTTGCCAAATTTTAACAAGCCTACTATTAAAAAAAGTAAATATCAATTTATCAACGTACAAATCTGTCATATTGAAATGTCAGAGCGGTTTGCCTATAACAGTGTAAATATTTTTGCTAAAGATTCATATCTTTGTTGAAAAATTTTAAAAAATGGCAACAACTTCAATAGATAAATTTAAGCGATACACCGTAACTTCTGCACTCCCGTATGCAAACGGACCCATTCATATCGGGCATCTTGCAGGGGTATATGTACCCGCTGATATTTATTGCAGATACCTTCGTCTAAAAGGTAAGGATGTGATATTTATTGGTGGTTCCGACGAACATGGTGTACCCATTACAATCAAGGCTAGAAAGGAAGGTGTTTCTCCACAGGATATTGTGGATAGATATCATGGAATTATAAAAAAGTCGTTCGAGGAATTTGGTATTTCATTCGATATTTATTCTCGCACAACCAATAAAACACATTTTGATACAGCCTCAGATTTTTTCAAGAAACTATACGATAAGGGGGCATTCATCGAAAAAGCCACAGCACAGTATTATGATGATGAAGTGAAGCAGTTTCTAGCAGATCGTTATATTACCGGGACTTGCCCACATTGTGGCAACGATGGGGCTTATGGCGATCAATGCGAAAAATGTGGGACTTCTTTAAATGCAACAGATCTTATTAATCCAAAGTCAACATTGAGTGGAAGTAAACCAATAATGAAAGAGACTAAACATTGGTTTTTACCACTTGATAAATATGAGTCATGGCTAAGAAAATGGATTCTTGAAGAGCATAAAGAATGGAAGACAAATGTTTATGGACAGTGCAAATCATGGATTGATCAGGGCTTGCAACCACGTGCGGTAAGCCGTGATTTGGATTGGGGTGTGCCGGTTCCTGTTGAAGGCGCAGAGGGGAAAGTGCTATATGTGTGGTTTGATGCACCTATTGGATATATTTCTGCAACAAAAGAATTAACAAAAGATTGGGAATTGTATTGGAAAGATTCGGAAACCAAACTTGTTCATTTTATTGGAAAAGATAATATCGTTTTTCATTGCATCGTCTTCCCGTCGATGTTAAAAGCAGAAGGCAGTTTTATCCTTCCGGAAAATGTTCCTGCAAATGAATTTTTAAACCTTGAAGGTGATAAAATTTCAACGTCTCGCAACTGGGCTGTGTGGCTGCATGAATATCTTATTGATTTCCCTGGAAAACAAGATGTATTGAGATATACACTTACTGCAAATGCACCGGAAACAAAAGATAATGATTTTACTTGGGCCGATTTTCAGGCAAGAAACAATAATGAATTGGTTGCTATTTTTGGAAATTTTGTGAACCGCGCTATGGTGCTCACACATAAATTTTTTGAAGGAAAAGTTCCTAAATTAACCGAAATCACAGATTATGAAAAACAGATTCAGGAAGATATTGTAAAAATTAAAAACAACATTGAGTACAGCATTGAAAATTACCGTTTCCGAGAAGCGCTGAAAGAGGCGATGGACTTGGCTCGTTTAGGGAATAAATATCTTGCAGACACAGAACCATGGAAGCTAATAAAAACAGATGAGGCACGTGTAAAAACAATCCTTCACATGTCTTTACAGATTGCTGCTTTATGCACAACTATCATGGAGCCATTCATCCCTTTTACAACAGAAAAATTACGAAATATGCTGGGGATTGAAAAATTTGCCTGGGACAAAATTGGCACTGAAATGCCTTTGGTAGCCGGTCATCAACTGAATCAGGCTGAGTTACTTTTTGAAAAAATTGAAGATGATGCAATAACAGCTCAAGTTGAAAAATTGATGAAATCTAAAGCAGAAAATCTCGTTGTTGCATCGGTTGTAGTTCCGCAAAAACCAGATATTAATTTTGATGATTTTACAAAAATGGATATTCGTTTAGGAACAATTCTTTCAGCAGAAAAAGTTGCTAAAACAAAAAAACTAATGAAACTCACGGTTGATACCGGTATTGATAAAAGAACAGTTGTATCTGGCATTGCGGAGTATTATACACCCGAAGAAGTCATTGGGAAACGTGTATCGATCATTGCAAATTTAGCCCCTAGGGAAATCAAAGGGATTGTTTCGCACGGCATGATTTTAATGGCCGAAAATGCTGATGGAACGCTGTGTTTTGTTTCTCCTGAAAAAGAGTTTATCAATGGTGGAATTGTGAAATAAATATAATATCTGGTAGCAAGTATCAGAAAAACTTAAAATATCAAACTTAAAACCTTCATGAAAGTTCATTTTATCGCAATTGGCGGAAGTGCCATGCACAATTTAGCCATCGCCCTACACAAAAAGGGAGACGACGTAACGGGTTCCGACGACGAAATTTTTGATCCTGCAAAAACAAATCTTGCAAAGTATGGATTGTTGCCCGACACGATCGGATGGAATGAAACTAAAATTACAGCAGACCTTGATGCAATTATTCTTGGAATGCACGCCATGGGAGATAATCCGGAACTTGCAAAAGCCAAACAACTGGGTTTAAAAATTTATTCGTATCCGGAATATATCTACGAGCAGTCGAAAAATAAAGTACGTGTTGTGATTGGTGGAAGCCATGGAAAAACTACCATCACTGCAATGATTATGCATGTGTTGAATTACTATGGTGTAAATCATGATTATATGGTTGGGGCGCAATTGGATGGATTTGAAACAATGGTTAAACTCAGTGCCGATGCTGAATATTGCATTATTGAAGGCGACGAGTACTTATCTTCACCTGATGATCGAAGACCGAAATTTCACCTTTATAGGCCTGATATTGCCCTGCTAAGTGGCATTGCGTGGGATCACATCAATGTGTTTCCAACCTTTGAAAATTATGTGGAACAGTTTAAAATTTTTGTTGACCTAATTGAACCCAACGGTACGCTGGTGTATTTTGAAAACGACCCTGAGATTGTAAAAATTGCGAAGAAAGCAAGACCTGATATTGAAAAAATTCCATACGGTACACATTTGTTTTGCGTAAACAATGAGGTTACTAATTTAATCACACCCAAGTCAAATATTGCACTTCAGGTATTTGGTGAACACAATCTTCAAAATATTGCAGGAGCACGTTTTGTTTGCAATAAGTTAGGTGTAATTGATGAGCAGTTTTATAAAGCAATATCCACATTTAAGGGTGCTTCAAAACGATTGCAATTGCTTGCAAAAAATGATTTTACTAATGTGTATCTTGATTTTGCACATTCACCGTCAAAGCTTAAAGCAACAACTAAAGCTGTGAAATATCAATTCCCTTGTAGAAAATTAGTAGCTTGTATGGAGTTGCATACTTTTAGTAGTTTAAAAGAAGATTTTCTGCCACAATATAATGGAGCAATGGAGACAGCTGATAAAGCGTATGTTTACTATAATCCACACACAATTGAACACAAGCGTTTGAGTCCTATTTCTCCTGAAATGGTAAAGAAAGCATTTGGTGGGAATAATGTTGAAGTCTTTACTGATGCTGTATTGCTGAAAGAGCACTTGTTGTCTGAAAACTGGAAAAACAAAAACTTATTACTTATGACTTCGGGAACATTTTCTGGAATTGATTTTCAAGAATTAGCTCAACAGGTTATTTTAAAATAATTTTGCCGGAAAAAACAAACTCTGTTGGTCCTTTAAGCCATATTTGCTGATAGTTTTCTGTATCAGTTTTTTGAAATGAAACCTGAAGTTCCCCTCCTTTTGTTGTAATTGGAATAATATAGTTCCCGGCTGATTTGTCAAATGCAGAAACAATGGCTGTTGCAACAACACCTGTTCCACAAGAAAGGGTTTCAACTTCTACTCCGCGTTCGTAGGTGCGTACAAAAAGTCCGTCATTTGTTCTTTCTGCAAAATTCACATTGGTACCTTTTTCTTTGAATCGCTTGTTGTTCCTTACTTTGCGACCTTCTGTAAAAACATCCATTTCAGAAAGCCCTTCAACAAATTTCACATAATGTGGCGATCCTGTGTTAAGGAAAAAATAATCAGACTCATTATCAATATACACAACATCACTCATTAATAATTTTACCTGATTCCCTTCGATAGTTGCTTCATGAAACCCATCAATGGTATCAAACTTTGTTGATTGTTTTATCATACCAATTTTGTTGGCAAAAGCAACAATACAGCGCCCACCATTGCCACACATGGATCCTTCGTTCCCATCAGAATTAAAATAAACCATTCTAAAATCACTTTTCCCGCATGGTTGTATAAACATTAATCCATCAGCACCTACACCATAGCGTCTATCGCAAAGAATTTTTCTTTGCTCAAAGGTCATATTGTCATAATAAAAAGTTCTGTTGTCAATAATAATAAAATCATTACCTGCACCATGGTATTTATAGAATGAGATTTCCATATTTTAAATTGTTAGAAATTCAAAATTAATATATTTTCCTCATACGAAGGCAATTTGGGATGAGAAATCATAAAATTTCAATGATCTACCGTTTCAACATTTACATTTGATTATTTTTTTATTAAACTTGCACAAAATTTAATATCATGGAAACTAAAAGAAATACAATATCACAATTTATTGAAAAGCATTTTTTGCACTTTAATGCTGCTGCGTTAGTTGATGCAGCAAAAGGATACGAAACCCATCTTGCTGAAGGGGGCAAAATGATGATTACCATGGGAGGTGCAATGAGTACTGCTGAAATGGGAATTATTTTGGCAGATATGATTCGGAAAGACAAAGTGCAAATTATTACTTGCACGGGTGCAAACCTCGAAGAAGATATAATGAACCTAGTCGCTCACAGCCATTATAAACGTGTGCCAAATTATCGCGACCTTACTCCAAAAGATGAAAGGGCATTGCTTGATAAAGGCTTAAATCGTGTTACAGACACTTGTATTCCTGAAGACGAAGCATTTCGCAAGCTTCAACATGTTATTTATAAATACTGGAAACAGGCTCAAGATAAGGGAGAACGCTATTTCCCACATGAATACATGTATAAAATGCTTCTTTCAGGTGATCTGCAAAAAGAGTATGAAATAGATCCGAAACATAGCTGGATGCTTGCTGCCGCAGAAAAAAATCTACCTATTGTTGTCCCGGGATGGGAAGATTCTACAATGGGAAATATTTTTGCTTCATATTGCATTAAAGGTGAATTGCAGCCATCAACTACGAAAACAGGTATTGAATATATGATGTGGCTTGCAAAATGGTATCGCGAGAATAGTTCTGGTAAAGGTATTGGGTTTTTTCAAATTGGTGGCGGTATTTCAGGTGATTTCCCAATTTGCGCTGTACCTATGATGTATCAGGATTTAGGCTGGCACGATGTTCCTTTCTGGAGCTATTTCTGCCAGATTTCAGATTCTACAACAAGCTATGGTTCATACTCCGGTGCTGTTCCAAATGAAAAAATTACTTGGGGGAAGCTAGATATTGATACGCCAAAGTTTATTATTGAATCAGATGCTACAATCGTGGCTCCATTGATTTTTGCTTGGCTTTTAGATATGTAGTGTCAGCAAGAAAACGCCAATAATTTCGTTAAACAACCCACAAGCTCG
>JAVHQG010000222.1:0-14613 GCA_036171035.1 Bacteroidales bacterium | reverse complement strand
GTTTTCAAAACTAGAGTAACGAAATTATTGGCGTTTTCTTGCTGACACTATTTAGTGTTCAGCAATAAATTATATAAATTTAGCCCGATTGTGTGTGTAATTCTAATTCCCTTTGTAATATTATGGAACTTTTCTATTTTTGATTCTTGAAACATACTTAAACCAATCTGTTCTATGCAATTTTTATTTAGAAATATAATCAAGCAATATACCCTAATTACTGTTTGTTTTTTTCTTGCAATCCTTATTACAACAAGATCACAAGCTCAACACAAGAAAAAGTCAGACAGCCTACTAAATGTACTTCAAACCACAAAAGATGATACAGTAAAAATCAATACGCTTTCGGCATTAAGTTTTTGTTATGCAAATACCGATACAACCAAAGCTTTGCAATACGTGAATGAAGGTATTGCTCTGGCAAAAAAAACAGATTATAAAAGGGGACTGGGCTTATGCTACAACACACTTGGATTAATTTATAAAACAATCAATAAATTTCAATCATCCCTTGATTATTATCAGAAAGCACTTGATATATTTAAAGAAGTTAACGACAATATAGGGATTGGAAAATCATATGTTCTTATGGGGACAATCTATTACGAACAAGGCAATTATTACAAAGCTCAAGAGATGTACAAACAATCACTGAATGTTTATTTACAAATAAATGATCATACAGGTATTGCAAAAAGTTATAACATGATGGCAATGGTTTTTAAAGACCAAGGTAATTATCCTAAAGCAATTGAGTTAAATATGAAAGCATTAAAAATCCGTGAAGAGTCCGGCGATAAAAAAGGCATGATGTCGAGCTATACAAACATTGGCTCAATTCATAATATACAGTGTAATTTTGCAAAAGCACTTGAATACTTCAATAAAGCATTAATGCTGGCTTTAGAATCTAATGAAAAAAAGGGGCTGCTTGGGAGTTACAATAATATTGGTAATGTTTATATGAAAATAGCTAAGGACAAAACTATTAAAAAAGACACAATAACTGCAAAACATTATTATGATACAGCTATTGTTAATTTTAATAAAGCTATTGTAATCCTCGAAGAAACAAAAGATAAAAAAGGTATGGCAACTTGCTATAATAATATAGGATTTATTTATAATGGTCAGAAAAACTACATTGGTGCCATTAGCTTTTTACAGAAAGCACTTTTAAAATTTGAAGAGATTGATGCTAAAGACGAAATATCTGTTGTTTGCGCAAATATTGCAGATTTGAATAATAAAACTAAAGATTACAATAAAGCTATTCAATATGCTGAAAAAAGTTTGAAAATTGCAACAGAAATTGGCTCATTGGAAAACCAGCGATATGCTTATGAAAAGCTTTCTGCTTCATATAAAGCAAAAGGTAACTTTAAGGATGCAATGAGATATTATGAACTTTATACACAATTAAGTGATTCTATTTTTAATAAAGAAAAAAACAAGCAATTGGTTGAGATGAATACCAAGTATGAAACAGAAAAAAAACAAAAAGAAATTGCCCTGCTAAATAAAGATAAAGATCTTCAAAAAATACAGATCAAACAACAGAAAACTCAGATTTATGCATTCATTGGTGGGCTGATGCTGATGGGCTTTTTGGCATTCGTGCTTTTAAGAAGTTACCGTATTAAAAGAAAAGCCAATATCCAACTATCCATTCAAAATGAAGAAATCAGGCAGCAAAGCGAAGAAATCATGACACAACGAGATCAAATAACTGAAATCAACACCAGTCTTATTGATAGCATTCGTTATGCGGAAAGAATACAGAGAGCCGTGCTGCCATCAAGCGAACTTTTTAATGTTTTATTAGATGATTATTTTGTTTTATTCAAACCAAAAGATATTGTCAGTGGCGACTTCTATTATGTTGCAAAACGCAACAATTGGGTGCTGTTTGCTGTTGCTGATTGCACCGGACATGGTGTCCCCGGAGCGTTCATGTGTATGCTTGGCGTGTCTTTTATTAATGAGATCGTGGCTCGGGTTGATGTGCAAACAGCGGGTCATTTATTAAACGAACTACGTGATTCAGTCATTCTTTCATTGAAACAAAAAGGTGTAACCGGCGAACAGAAAGATGGGATGGATATTACGTTCTGTGCATTAAACACTGATACTTTAGAAATTCATTATGCAGGGGCAAATAATCCTCTTTATATTGTTACCAGTAAAACCATTGAAGATACGGGATTTCAAAGCTATATGCAGCATGAAACATCAGACTTACAACTTGTGGAATATAAACCCAACAAAATGCCGATTGGAATTTATGAAAAAATGGATTCCTTTACCAACCACACCTTTCAACTGCACAAAGGAGATATTTTATACCTTATGAGTGATGGCTACGAAGACCAATTTGGTGGTCCTAAAAACAGAAAGTTCCTGTCTAAAAATTTAAAAAAATTACTGCTTTCGAATGCTGATAAACCATTAAGCAATCAAAAAGAAATTTTAGATACCACCATAGAAGATTGGAAAAATTCATGTGATCTTCATCACGAGCAAATTGATGATATCACAGTAATGGGTGTGCGTATCTAGTATATGTAAGAAAATACTTAAAAAAACCTGTTTAACGACAAGCCTATTCCAAAAAATATCTTGATTTATGGTTAGATTCAATTTTTTCTATAATTTCGACGATTCTTTTAATATAACCTTTAAAATAAATATATGACATACATTGTATCCGGACAAGGACTAAAAGTAGAAGACGTGGTGAAAGTAGCCCGTTTTGGTGAAAAAGTTGAACTGCATCCCGATGCTGTAAAAAGAATCAAAACTTGTCGAGAAATGCTTGAAAGAAAAGTTGCCGCCCATGAAATTATGTATGGTGTAAATACCGGCATTGGCGAATTTTCCGAAATCGTTCTCAACGACGAACAAGTTCAGCAGTTTCAGCGTTATTTAATATATAATCATGCGGCAGGTATTGGCAATGCCCTTCCTGAAGAATATGTAAGAGCCGCCATGTTAGGTCGAATTAATGTGCATGCACACGGTAATTCTGCTTGTCGTATTGAAATCACACAAACACTTGTTGACATGCTCAACAAAGGGGTAACTCCATTTGTATGCGAAAAAGGATCTGTGGGTGCTTGTGGCGATCTTGCACCTATGTCTCAGATTGCATTATTGATGATGGGCGAAGGACATGCTTTTTTCAAAGGCGAGAAACTTGAAGGGAAAGAAGCGCTAAAAAGAGCAGGCATTGCAATTCCGGGACTTGAAGCACGCGATGGTCTGGCTACAATCAATGGCGCAAATGTTCTCACAGCCATGAGTGCAATCATGATTTATGACACAAATAGGTGGCTGAAACAAGCAGAAATTGCATGCGCTATGTCGCTTGAAGCTCTTAAAGCAAACCTGAAACCATATAATGGAAAAATCCTTGAGGTTCGCGGTTTCGCAGGTGGGATAAGAAGTGCTGCTTCTATTCGTAAAATAACTACTGGCGGTGATTTGTCTGAAGGGAAAATAAAAACCAAAGTGCAAGATGCATATTCCATGCGTTCCACACCACAAGTTATTGGTGCAGCACACGATGCTGTACGTTGGGCAAAAGAACAAGTGGAAATTGAACTAAATGGCGTGGGTGATAATCCAATTTTCTTTGCAGAAGAAAATATTGCACTTTCCGGTGCCAACTTTCAAGGATCTCCGGTTGGGTTGCCCATGGATATGGTTGGCGTTGCAGTTACAATGGTCAGTGTACTCTCCGAACGTCGCATGAACCGATTAAACAATCCGGCATTAAGCGTAGGATTACCACCATTTTTAACCGCTAATCCAGGTATGTTTTCCGGACTTATGTTAAGCCAATATACAGCAGATATGCAAATTGTAGAACAGAAAATTTTATCTGCTCCAGCCTCTATTCAATCAATACCGGCTGCCGCAGATCAGGAAGACTTTGTTTCAATGGGTATGAACACTGCCATTAAGAATTTTCAAATCCTCGATAACGCATATGGAATCCTTGGCATTGAATTCATGGCTGCCGCACAGGCACTCGATCTCAGAACAAAAATAGAAACGCCTTATAAATATGGAAATGGCACAAGTACAGCTCATGCTACAATACGAAAACATGTAGATTATCTTGATATTGATCGTCCTCTTTATGCTGACCATAACAAAATGAAAGCACTCGTAAAATCAGGAGAAATCCTCGAAGCTGTTGAGAAAATAACCGGAAGTCTCGAGTAAAGGGGTTTTGCCATCATTGCTTTTTATACTGGAAATGGGCAAATTTTAATATTTTTTATTTCTAAAAAATAACTATAAATTGCAGCATATTCATTTCTATGCTCGATCAACGAATACAACAACGGTTATTACAAAAGCTTTCTCCTCAGCAAATTCAACTTATTAAGCTGTTGGAAATCCCTACTATGGAATTGGAGCAACGGATTAAACGAGAGCTAGAAGAAAATCCTTTGCTCGAAGATGCATCAAAAGACGAAGAAACAGAACCTCTGGAAAAACAATCTGATGAAGATGATTCTGAAAAAGACGATGATGAATTTTCTTTTGAGGATTATATGAACGAAGAAGACGTACCATCTTATAAATATGCTGTAAATAACACTTCTAAAGACGATCAGAAAAAAGAAATTCCTTATTCATCAGGCACTACATTCATTGAGTTTTTACAAGTTCAGTTAAGCATGAAAGATCTCACAGAAGATGAGAAAACAATTGCAGAATATATGCTTGGAAATATTGATGAAGATGGATATCTGCGACGCGAAATTGGGGCTATTGTTGATGATATTGCATTTGCACAAAACATTGAAACCAATGTTTCAGAATTAGAACGCATTTTAAAGGTAATACAAGATTTAGACCCACCGGGTGTTGGTGCCAGAACACTTCAAGAATGCCTGCTTATACAGCTCCGCTTGATGGATCAAGATAATCGCAATATTAACATTGCAACTACAATTATTGACAAGTTCTATACTGAATTTACCAAAAAACATTATGATAAAATATCCTTACGGCTTAATCTTCCTGAAGGAGAACTTAAGCCAATTATTGATGTTATTCTAAATTTAAATCCAAAGCCAGGGGCTTCTTTTGGTGACAATGAAAGCAAAGTTGTTCAGCATATTACGCCAGACTTTTTATTAGAAAATATCGATGGAAAATTAAACCTTACTTTGAATTATAAAAATGCTCCGGAATTGCGAATCAGTGAAACTTATTCTGATTTAATCGAGACATATAATTCTGACAAAAACCATCAAAGTAAACAACAAAAAGAAGCTTTGGTTTTTGTTAAACAAAAACTTGATTCAGCACGCTGGTTTATTGATGCAATAAAGCAACGGCAGCATACATTGCTTTATACAATGAAAGCTATTATTGATTTCCAAAAAAGTTTTTTTTCTGATGGCGACGAAACAAAATTGAAACCTATGGTGCTGAAAGATATTGCTGAAATTACAAATCTTGATATTTCTACTATCTCAAGAGTTGTAAACAGCAAATATGTGCAAGCTAATTTTGGTATTTATTCCTTGAAATATTTTTTCTCTGAAGGGCTGCAAACAGACGATGGTGAAGAAGCATCTTCAAGAGAAATTAAAATGATCTTACAGGATTGTATTGGAAAAGAAAATAAACAAAAGCCAATGACTGATGATATATTGGCAAAAATTTTACAAGAAAAAGGGTATCATATTGCACGGCGTACTGTAGCAAAATATCGTGAACAACTCAATATTCCTGTTGGTAGGTTAAGAAAAGAACTATGAACATTTTTGCTAAAATCATATCGTATTTACTGCATCCAATGCTAATGCCTACTATCGGCATTTTAACTATTTTTAATACAGGCACATATCTCTCATTCCTTCCGCTTGAATATAAGCGAATGCTTTATATTCTTGTATTCCTTACCACGTTTGTGCTTCCAATGATTATTATTCCTGTTTTTTTCTACTGGAAACACATTAAATCGTTTGAAATGGACAATAAAAACGAACGATTTTTCCCCATGTTAATTACACTTATTTTTAATATTGCTACTTATTTCATCTTTATAAAACTACCACTTCCATCACCAATCCGATATTATATGCTGGCTGTAGCACTATGTGTGTTTTTGACATTAATTATTACTATTCGTTGGAAGATAAGCTCACACATGGTAGGAATTGGAGGTATTACAGGATTAATTGCCGCACTTTCTTTTTTATATATAACCGATTTACAGATTTATCTGATGATTTCTGTTTTTTTTGCCGGATCTATTGGTTTTGCAAGGCTTCAGCTAAACGCTCATAAGCCACTACAAATTTATACCGGCTTTTTTCTTGGATTTATTGTGGAATTTTTGACTTTAGTGATTTTTACAACCAAAATACCATTGCACTAAAATAATCACATTGCTTTTAAACTTAAATCCAAGCTTTTAATATGATGCGTAAGTGCACCAACCGAAATGTAATCAACACCACATAAAGCATAGTCACAAAGCGTTTCCAATGTGATTCCCCCAGATGATTCAGTCTCATACTTGCCTTGAATCAGCCTAACAGCCTGGAGTGTTTCAGCAACAGAAAAATTATCAAGCATGATACGATTTATTTTCCCTACAGATAAAACGATTTCAATATCTGCAACATTTCGCACTTCAACCTCTATTTTTAAAGCCTTTCCTGTTTGCCTGATATAATCTGCTGCCCGATTAATAGCCGGCTTGATTCCCCCTGCAAAATCAATATGGTTATCCTTAATCAAAATCATATCATACAAACCCATTCTATGATTCCCTCCACCACCAATCCTCACTGCTTCTTTTTCAAGAAATCGCATACCAGGTGTTGTCTTCCGTGTATCTATCACTTTTGTTTTTAGCCCAACTAATTTTTCTGCATATAACCGAGTGGTTGTCGCAATACCACTCATCCGTTGCATAATGTTTAATACCAGTCGTTCTGCTTTTAGTAAAGAATGGATACTGCCACTAACATGCAACACTTCATCTCCAGGGGCAATAACTGCACCATCAAATAACAATATTTTTATTGTTAATGATGGATCAATGTATGCAAATACTTCTTTTGCTATTTCAACACCGGCAAGTATTCCCGCTTCTTTCACCAAAAGTCTTGCACTACCTGTTGCCCCCATATGAATCGTTGCAAGCGAGGTGTGATCTCCATCGCCAAGATCTTCGCAAACAGCATTTTTAATAAATGCTTGTAAATAATGTTTGTCCATAATTTGCTCTCTGCCAAATGTTCGAGCTAAGGTCGTTTATAAACCTTATTCTTTCTCGATTCTTAATTGGTGAATATAGATTTGTTCGTTTTTTATTTTTAACAAAAAATATACTCGAAAAATGCCTGTTGTAGTCTTTATGCTTCCTATAGCATATTTAGCACCTTCTTTACCACCCTGATGTAGAATTGCAAAGTCTGATGGTGTATTTTTTAAAAAAAAATCCTTTAAAATAAGCTCGGCTTGTGCTTTGCTGTAAACATTTTCTTCATTCTGAATAATTAATTCAACATTTTGATTAAAATATTTAGCAAGTTCTTTTGCATTGCCTGTTTTAATGGCATTGCCTATAACATCAGGGATAGTTGATTCAACTACCGACTGTGCATATGAAGAAATAATTAAAAAAAACAGAATTGGGAAAATTAATCTAACAAGCATTTAAACTAGTTATTTATTTAACTTTGAGCATCAAACATAGCAAAAATTACACCACTATTCACTCTGAAAAAAGCTAAAATTTGCACAAACCTAATGATTTTTATAAAGACTGCAAATAATATCACATTGTATTAATTTGAATAAAATAAATGAAACTAAAACTGATTGTTATCGGGAAAACGGATTTCGATTTTATAGAAAAAGGAATTTGTCTTTACAAGGAAAGGATTCTGCATTATATCCCTTTTGAAATTCTTGTTATACCAGATATTAAAAATACAGGATCGTTATCAATTAATCAGGTAAAAACAAAAGAAAGTGAACTTTTATTAAATCACATTAATGACAGTGATTATGTGGTGTTACTAGATGATAAAGGCAAAGAATTTACTTCGCTGGAATTTTCAGTTTTTTTGAATAAAAAAATGATTGCTATTAAAACACTGATATTTGTTATTGGGGGTGCCTATGGATTTTCAGAGGCTATTTATAAACGTTCAAATGAAAAAATTTCTCTTTCAAAACTTACTTTTTCACATCAAATTATTCGGATAATTTTTCTTGAACAGCTCTATCGTGGATTAACCATTCTGAAAAATGAAAAATATCATCACGAATAAAATTTTATTCTTTTTCAAAAAAAGCTATTGTCCCACCCACCCAGGTTTTATCTTTATTGAACTTTACGCCTATCAAATCGCCTCTGCTCATTCTTGATAAATTAATTACCGGAGTTGGTCTTTCTTTGCCTTCTTCCCAAATATATAGAATCCGTACTTCAACTTTCACTCCACCATCAGGTGATTGCAGGGTTGTAGCATAGGTTACTTTGCGTTGCAATAGATAATTTTCCCTGTCTTTTATTTTATCAATATCCGCTTTTGTAACATTAAAAATAATGCCTGAACATGCGAAAGAAAATAATGGTTTTAACACATAATTCTCTAGATCTTCAGGGATTTCATCAAACTGATTTAAAAACTTAGTTTCGGGCAAATATTTACTTTTTATGAATGGTAAGGTATATTTGCTTATTCTGTAAAACCAGTTTGGATGACCTGCCCATTCTACATCTACATCTTCAGTCATATGAAACTGGCATTGCAAATCGGGACGTTTTAAAAACTCATCAAAAATAACTCGATTGTAGATTCGATAAACAGGCGTCTTTTTCCCCTCTTTCATATAATACAATTTACGTCCTTCACGTATTAGCTCTGTTATACAAACCGACTTAATGCCAAGATATTTTTCGGTAAAAAGAAAATCAATATGCGTGCCTTGTTTCATTGGCTCAATTTCGAGCAAAATCACATTCTCTACATTATGCTTTCCGGCAAAAGCTTTCTTTAATATGTCAATGTATGTTTCATGCGTTAAATCCGGAATATACGAACCAAGCTGTTCCGAAATATTAAAATGTTTCCTGTACAATGCAGTAATAAACGTCTCGTAGCAATATAATGAAGGGAATCCTTGTATTTCAATTATTTTTGGTGTCAACGCCCCATTTTCATCCAAACAAATTCCTAAATCAATACATAAACAAAGCGTGTGTTCATCTTCATTAGGAACATTGTACGTTGGATGTAAAGCACCTTGTGTTAAGATCTTAAAATCTTTTCTACAAATTGTATCAACCACATCGCTACACGCTTCACCAATTTTTGCCTTCAGCTCTTTATCAATAAAAACAGGCGTTTCAGCTACTCTGAATTTTATTTCTGAATTAAAAATGCTGTTTGCTTCTTGTAAAAACAAACGATATTTTTCTTCTGAAAAATTTTCATTAAAAATTTTACGATACTGTGGAATCATATTTGCGAGTTATGAATTGCTTTGTGGTTTTAAATTTATAGATATATCTCAACAATAATCCTTTACAGCTTGTCGTACACTTGATGTTTGTAGGATAGTGCTTACTGCTATTTTTAAAAATGTAGGTAAAATAATTCTGTTTGTAAGACTTATTTTGCTGGGATCTGTTAGTTGCGCTGTGGTTTGTTCAAACTTTTCAAGACCATATGTGTCAATAGTTTTCTGCCTTGTTTCAGGATTTTTAAAATGCTCGCTCATCCCCACTGCATCAGCTTCAGGATGAAATTGCGTACACATAAACTCTTTTGATAGTCGAACAGCCATGATTGCTCTTTCAAATTCTACATGGTCGCGAATTTTTTCAAGGCAAAGAATTTTTGCACCAAATTTCTCAAAAACCTCAAGATTTGGTTGTACAATCTGCCAATCTCTTGTATCTGCACCGTAGAATGGATCTGGTAGTTTTGCCAAAACAGGATCAAGCTTTCCTGCCTCTGTTTTATTTAATGGAAAAATTCCAAATGATGTTGAATGGCGTTGAGTAAGACTTCCCAAACTAAAATGATGACAAATCAGTTGAAATGAATGGCAGATAAAAAAAGCAAACTTTTTATCTGTTTTACTTCGTTTGTTATGCTCAAAAAGGTTGTCTATCAAATTAAAATAGCTTTTATCCCAGATTCCATCTAGTTCAAGTGGGTTTCCAGGTCCGCCAGTTGAAATATATATATCATATTCCATTCCCGGAACTTCGTTTTTCCCTCTCACATCAAACACTTTCCACTCAAATGGAAACACCTGTATATCTAATAAATCTTTGATATTCTTCATTCCCTGATTTGGGGCATCCAAATACATACTTAAAATTGCTACTTTAATAGGTCTATATGCCATACTTATTTTTTATTACAATTAATACCAAGTTTTGTTTCTTCAATAATATAATTCACAACCTTTTTTAAATCATTTGTTTCATTATAAACACGAAGTTGCCTATCTGCACCTGTGCCTTTTTCAAGAATTTTGTGTATATAATTCAATTCGTTTCTACTCTGTAAATCATCAATAACTTCATCAATGAAAAACAATAATTCAATAATTAGTGCTTTGGTATTGACTTCTTCTTCTCTCCCAAAATCTATCAAATTACCATCAATACCATATCGTGCAGCGCGCCATTTGTTTTCATTGATTAAGGATCGGCTATAAAGTCTAAAGTTCAAATTACGTTGACGCAGTTTCCAAATTTTCGCAACAATTGCTTGTACCAATGCAGCAATAGCTACTGTCTCATCTATTCTTAACGGCACATCACAGATTCGAATTTCAACAGTTGGGAAAAATGGATGAACACGAACATCAGACCATATCTTTTTACCATTGTCAATACAATTTGTTTTAATCAACAAGTTCAAATAATCATCGTATTCGCCTGTGTTGGCAAAATAATCAGGAATACCCGTACGAGGGAATTTATCAAAAACCTTTGTGCGAAACGATTTGAATCCTGTGTTTCTGCCATCAAAAAAAGGAGAATTTGTTGAAAGTGCAAAAATATGTGGTAAAAAGTATCTTATAGAATTCATCATATAAACGCATAGTTCACGTGTTGGAAGTCCCACATGCACATGCAATCCATAAATCAAATTCGATCGGGCGGCATCCTGCAACTCTTCAACAACCTGATCGTATCGAGGATGATCTGTAATAGCCTGATCTTTCCACTTAGCAAACGGATGTGTCCCTGCTGATGCAATCAGAAGATTCTGTTTTGCTGCTACATCTATTATTGTTTTGCGAAGTTTGGTTACCTCTTCCCGCACTTCTTGCACATTTTTACAAATATTTGTTGAAACTTCAACAACAGCTCTGTGCATTTCGGGCTTTACCTGATCGGGCCAAAGTTGGTTTCCCTCTTCAATAATCGTATGATTTAAAAACGTAAGATCCCGTGTTATTGGATCAATAATCTGATATTCTTCTTCAACTCCCAGCGTAAATTCAGGTGTCATAATAGTAGTTTTTAGGATTTAATATCAAACCTCCGGTGTGTTTCTATTGGGAAACAGCTCTAAGGATCACATCTTCATTGTACAATATCTTATAAACTCTGACCGGCTATACCTCTTGTTACAAAAGTTCCCCAGGTTAAATTCAGTAACCCTTTCTTTTGTTCTTTTGCTCGCTTAATTGCCATATTTGCAGCATTTTCAAGAACCCATTCAAAATTTTCCTGTCCAACTGAATTATAATCTGCATCTGGTGCCGGATTGCAAAAATCAATTGCATATGGAATTCCGTCGCGAATGGCAAACTCAACTGTATTAAAATCATAGCCAAGTGCAGTATTCAGCCTTAATACATAATCTTTGATTGTAGCTTGCATCTTTTTTGATGTTTTCATACCTTCTACAACATAACGTAAATGCTGAGGATTACGGGGTTCATACTGCATAATGCGTACATCTTTGCCTCCAAGACAATAGCAGCGATAGTATTCATCAAAAACAATCTCTTCTTGTAGCATCATCACAAGTTGACCGGTTTCATCATATGCCCTGAAGAACTCATCTATATTTTCAAGCTTATATACATTTTTCCATCCTCCTCCCGAGTGTGGTTTCATGTAACATGGGAATCCGATATTATTAAAAATCGCTTCCCAGTTCATTGGATTAAGATTTCTGAACGAAGTTGGATGTGTGTCTGTTGGGCGTTCTTTTGATGGCAACAAATATGTTTTTGGAACAGGTACTCCGACTTGAAGCGATAATGCATTGTTAAAGAATTTTTCATCTGCACTCCACCAAAATGGATTGTTAATTACTGCTGTTCCACAAATAGCAGCATTTTTCAGAGCAGACCGGTAAAATGGCACATCTTGCGATATTCTATCAATAATTACAGCGTAATCTAAAGGTTTCCCTTGATATATATCTTCAATTTTTACATATTCTGCCACAATCCCTTTTTCATTTCTTTTGTTTACAGTTTCAACAAATGCTGGTGGAAACGTGTTTTCCATTCCAAAGAGAATTCCAATTTTTTTTACTTCCTTTTTCATTTTATATGGTTATAATTATTAGATTTTAAAATTTCATTAATGATACATAATGTGGAAATTGCTTCCGCCACACAGGCCAATCGTGTGTTTCTCCCATTCTTACATCTAACCAGTGAGAAACACCTTTACTCGTAAGGATATCACTCATTTTTTGCGTATCCGGCAAACAAAAATCATGTTCGGCTGAACCAAAAATAACGCCTATGTCAAAAATAGCCGGATCTGTTAACCCTTTAATAAAGTCTGGTGGATTAAAATAATAAACATTGTCATCATAATATCCATCAAGGTGGTCTGTAATATCGTAGGCTCCACCCATGTTAAAAATATAGCTTGTTTGCTTTGGATACCGGAAACCAAACGTGGTTGCATGATATGCACCAAAACTACAGCCTGCAAAGGCGACTTTACTCTTTCCTGTTTCAGCCATGGCACGTGTCACAACCTCTTCCATTATCATTTTATCATATTTCATATGATTTTTAACCCGTTCGCCCGGATGCAGATGTTTTGCATACCAGCTTTGCTCGTCAATACTATCAGGACAATAAATCTTTATCATTCCATTATCAACAAACCACTGAACGGTGTCTATTAGCTTAAAATCCTTGTTTTGATAAAATCGCCCCATAGATGTAGGGAAAAGTATAATCGGATATCCGCCATGTCCATAAACAAGCATCTCTGTTTCTTGCCCAATATTTGGCGAAAACCACTTAATGTATTCTTCTTTCAAAATCTGTTTGGTTAAAGTTTTACTATAAAATTCGTGCAAAAATATAAAAAAAACTTTGAATAATTCAAATAATATTTAAGTGTTATATACTATTTTTACAAATTATTTATAACTCACTAATTTATTTAATTTTATGTTTAAAGGATTTACACTAGTTAAAAACTATGAGTCTTTGCTTGATATAAAGCAAACTGAACAGGCTATTAAGCTTATTAAAGATCATTTTCAGCTAAGTATTGCTTCTGAACTTCGATTGAGAAGGGTAACTGCTCCTTTATTTGTTGAAAAAGGAACAGGAGTGAATGACGACCTAAATGGGACAGAGCGTCCGGTTTCCTTCCCTATTAAAGATATGAACGAGACAATTGCCGAAGTGGTTCATTCTCTGGCAAAATGGAAAAGGATGATGCTGGCAGACTATGATATAAAAAAAGGATATGGTTTATATACCGATATGAACGCTATCAGACCAGACGAGGAACTTGATAACTTGCACTCTCTCTATGTTGACCAATGGGATTGGGAGCTGCATATTTCTAAAGAAGAACGGAATATTAATTTTCTAAAAGGAATTGTTCGCAGAATTTATGCTTGTATTAAACGTACAGAATTTTTATTGCACGAAAGTTATCCACAGATTACACCTACATTACCTGATGAAATAACTTTTATTCACACTGAAGAGTTATTGGCACAATATCCAAGTCTATCCTCAAGAGAGCGGGAAGATGAAGCAGCAAAAAAATATGGTGCTATTTTCGTAATTGGAATTGGTGGGCTACTTCCTGATGGGCACAAACATGATGGTCGTGCTGCTGATTATGACGATTGGACTACCGAGTCAGAAAATGGATATAAGGGACTAAATGGCGATATTGTTGTGTGGAATCCAATTTTTGAGTGTTCTTTTGAATTATCATCAATGGGTATCAGGGTTAGTAAAGAATCTCTGTTAATACAACTCGAAATAGAGGGAAATCTGAACAGACAAGATTTATACTTTCACCAAAGACTGCTTAACAACGAACTCCCTTTCTCTATTGGTGGGGGAATTGGGCAGTCGAGATTATGTATGTTTCTCCTTAAAAAAGCTCATATTGGCGAAGTACAAGCAAGCATTTGGCCCAAAACGATGAAAGATCAATGCAAGAAAAATAATATTATTTTATTATAATTTCTAAATTATATAAAATAAAAAAACCGCAGTGTTCACTGCGGTTTTTTTATTATATAATTATAATTACTTATTTAGAAGCAATTACTTTATTTTTCTTTGCCTTACGCCGTTCACTCCATAATA
>JAVHQG010000221.1:0-14655 GCA_036171035.1 Bacteroidales bacterium | reverse complement strand
GGGGCAACGTAAGCAACAACAACACCGAACTCCGCATCACAGACCAACACGGAAAAATAATAAAAATCTTTCCCATAAAAGAACCCAACAGCAAGACCGAAATCAATACCAAAGGTTGGTCAAAAGGAGCGTATTTGTGTAGTTTGGTTGTTGGTGGCAAAACGGTAAAGGTGGAGAAGTTGGTTATTGAATAGTTTAAGGTTCGGCGTAGCATACGCTACGTCGAATAATTTTCTTAGCATTTGCTACATTTGGAAATATTATTTATTTTTGGTAATAAAAACAAATGTCGCAAGGTTATCAGATAAAAGATCAAAGCGCATTGTATTATCTTACACTCCAAATCGTACAATGGGCAGATATATTTACACGAAAAATTTACAGAGATATTGTAATTGATAGCTTTCGATATTGTCAGCAAAATAAAGGTTTAGAAATATATGCTTATGTAATAATGAGTAATCATATTCATTTACTGGTAAGGAGTGAAAACGGAAATTTAAGTGATGTAGTAAGAGATTTAAAACGACATACCAGCAAGCGTATAATTGAGGCAGTAGAACAGGAAGGGGAAAGCAGAAAAGAATGGTTACTGATGATATTTCGCTACGCTGCACGAAAACATAAACGAAATAACACATATCAGGTATGGACACATGAAAACCATGCTGAGGAAATTTTTTCTAATTCGTTTATTGAGCAAAAAATTAATTATATTCATCAAAATCCGGTACGTTCTGGGATTGTAGTAAATCCTGAGGATTATTTATATTCAAGTGCAAAGAATTATGCCGATTTAGAAAATACGTTGGAAATTATAAAAGCAGATTTGCGATGGAAAACTATCAAATAGCAAATGCTATAAGAAATAAAATGACGAAGCAAATGCTTCGCCAAACGACTATAGGAATGATTGATAAACTTTGGTCAACATTGGCTTTCATAAAAAAACCTGCTAATTCAGCGGTGATAAATTTTCTTTAGTGTCAGATTCAATCACACCATCGCGTAGGCGGACAATGCGTTTGGCACATCGGGCAATATCTTCTTCGTGAGTAACCAGAATCACAGTGTTACCGTTTTTATGGATTTCCTCGAACAGGTTCATAATGTCGAATGAAGTTTTTGTGTCGAGGTTTCCGGTGGGTTCATCGGCCAAAATAATGGAAGGATGGTTTACAAGTGCTCGTGCAACTGCAACACGTTGCCTTTGACCACCAGACAGTTCGTTGGGTTTATGCGTAATTCTGTCGCTTAAACTAACTTGTTCAAGCACTTCTTTTGCACGTTCTATTCTGTCTTTTTTTGAAATTCCGGCATATATCATTGGAAGCATCACATTTTCGAGGGCAGTGTATCTCGGTAATAAGTTAAATGTTTGGAACACAAATCCAATTTCTTTGTTACGAATCTCTGCAAGTTGGTCGTCTTTGAGCTTGCTCACATCATGTGAATTAAGTATGTATTGACCGGCAGTGATTGTATCGAGGCAGCCAATAATATTCATCAGTGTAGATTTTCCGGAACCCGACGGACCCATAATTGCTACGTATTCATTTTTTTCTATGGACATAGATATAGAGCGAAGTGCCCTGATAATCTCGTTTCCTACGTAGTAATTTTTTACTACTTTATTAATATCTATAACGTTATTCACTTCAGTAGTGCATGTATGAACGCATAAAACTAAATGGAAAAAGCTAAATATCCAAATTTATGGTCATTTAGCTTTCACCGATTAGAACCGTTTTGGAACATTTATTTTTTTCTTATTTTTAATCTCCTTTTCAATTTCACTTTCATCGCATATACAATGAGGTACATAGATGGAATCAATAATAAAGTAAGGAATGTGGCAAACGATAATCCGAAAATTACGGTATTAGCCAATGCAGCGAAAAACTGTGAGGTATCACTGCCAATGTGTATGTTTGGTTGAAGGTGAGTAAATAATCCTTCAAAATCAATGTTAAAACCGATTGCCAATGGGAGCAGACCTAGAATGGTTGCTGTGGCTGTCAACAATACTGGTGTAATACGGGTTTTGCCTGCCATAATTATGGCTTCACGAGTTTTCATCCCACGTGCTAACATAACATCGGTAAATTCAACCAGCAATATTCCATTTCTAACCACAATCCCAGCCAGCGCAACAATCCCCATGCCGGTCATAACAATTGAAATATCAAAGCCAAAAATAATAAATCCAAGCAACACCCCAATCAAGCTGAAAAATACCTCAATTATGATGATAATGGGTTTTCCCAATGAGTTAAACTGGGTAATCATGATAAATAAAATTAGAAATAGAGACAGCAGCATGGCCATACTTAAAAAGTTTGCAGATTCCTTTTGATCTTCTTGTTCACCGGTGAGTTTAATGTCTATGTTATCTTTTTTAGAGAATCCTGGAAGTGATGCTGTGATTGCGTTATTAATGATATTTGCATTAAATCCTGTTAAAACATTTGAGCTTAGAGTGATTACACGTTTTACATTTTTTCTTTTAATACTTGCCACCGTATTGGCGTAATCAATTTTTGCAATTGCAGCAAGCGGAATTTGTCTGAGTAAGCCTGTAGTCATATCTCTGTATGTGATTTTCAGATTGAGCAATTTATCAATATTTGTACGTACATTTTTATCATATCGCAGTTGTATGGGATATTGATCTTCTCCCTCGCGATATTTTGAAATTTCATCACCAAGCACAGCAGTCCTGATTTCCATACCAATCTGACCTGTAGTAATTCCTTCACGGTTGGCGCGTTCACGGTTGATTTCAATAATAATTTCAGGTTTGCTGGCATCAAAGTCAGATTTTAACTGTTCGATACCCGGAATGCGCAGAGAATCCAGATATTTTTTTAGTCGCTCTGAACTAGAAATCATATCGTCAATATCGTCTCCACTAATTTCTATATTTACAGGTTTCCCACCAGCCGGTGGTCCCATTTTATTTTGATCAACTGTGATTTCAGCTCCTTTAATATCTTTAACTTTTTTTCTGATTTTGTCAATATACTGCATTGTGGAGCCATTTTTACGATTTGCAAATGATACAAAAGATAAGGTTACTTTTCCTTTGTTGGATGTTATTGATCTGTCAAACTGATTGTCTGAAGCACCCATTGCAACATTTGAAATAATTGATTCAATATCTGTATTGTTTTCTCCGATTGCTTGTTTTACTTTTTCTTCAACAATAGAAGTAATTGAGTCAGTAATTTTTATATCTGAACCAACCGGCAAATTAATGTATGTATAAATATATTGAGGGTCGCTAACCGGAAAAAATCCCACTTTTGGTTTCACGATTCCTACTAAAATAAAAGTAAAAATAAGAAGCATAAAGGTCCCACCCAGCATATAGTATGGCCTTCTTCTTTTTAATGTCCAACGTATTAATTGTTCGTATTTTATCATCAATGTGGGAAGGAAACTTCGTTGAAATTTTCTGATTATTCTATTTCCTAAAAGGTTATGGTAAATAAAAACGAGTGCTACAAAAACCATAAAATTCCCAACACCGGGACTGCCTGCTAAACGAAGCAATATGCCTAGTCCAGTGATTATTGAGGATACAACGATTAATTTTTTTCTTGATATTTTATGTGCTTCATCATCGTCATGTTTCATAAAAGTAACTGCAAAAACAGGATTAATGATGTACGCTACTACAAGCGAAGCGAAGAGAGTAATTATAAGCACTACAGGTATGAAATGCATGAATTTCCCTGTTGTTCCGGGCCAAAACATAAGTGGGAAAAATGGTGCAAGCGTTGTTAGTGTTCCTGATAAAATAGGTGCAAAAACCTCTCCGGCTGCATATTTTGCAGATTGAGTGATATCAAGCCTTCCCTTGCTTTCTTTAAATATTCTATGGGTGTTTTCTATCACTACTATAGCGTCATCAACCACAATACCTAACGCAAAAATAAAAGCAAACATCACCAACATATTCATAGAATATCCGATGCCCGGCATCACAATGTATGCAAGTGCCATGGATAGTGGAACGGAGAATCCAACGAAAATAGCGTTGGTAAGTCCCATAAAAAACATCAATACAATAGTTACCAGAATAAATCCGATGATGATGGTATTATTTAATTCATGCAGGGTTGATTTTGTAAATTTCGATTGATCGCCTGTGGTTGTTATTTTAAGCTTCTCAGGATATTTTGTCTTTTTAAGATCATCAATGGTTTGTTCAATTTTTTCAGCAGCATTTAATAAATTTTCACCGCTTTTTTTGATAATATTCATAGAAATAACATTCTTACCATCAAGTCGTGCATAGCTTTCCTGATCTTTGTAACCATCATTTACTTCTGCAATATCTCTGAGTTTTACTATTGCTCCACTGGATGTTTTGAATGTGATATTTTCAATTGTTGCCATATTTTTGAATTCTCCTACAACCCTTATGGAACGGCGCATTCCTTGCAGATCAACTGTCCCTCCGGAGATTACCACATTTTCACGTGTGATAGCATTTTTTACATCGTAAAATGATGCACTTGCAGCCTGCATTTTATACATATCCACATTAATCTGAATCTCTCTGTCAAGTGCTCCTACAATATCAACTCTTGTTATTTCTTTAAATGATTCAATTCTGTCTTTTGCCAGTTCAGCATATTTTTTTAATTTCTGTAGATCAATATCTCCTGAAAGGTGTATAATCATTATTGGTATTTCAGAAAGGTCAATATCTGTTACCTGCGGGTCTTTGAGTAAGTCATTTGGCAGATCATTTTTTGTTTTGTCAACAGCATCTTTTACTTTTTGTTTTGCATCTGTAACAACAATGTTTGTGTTAAATTCAATTACAATTGAAGAAAAATCCTGAACAGAGTTGCTTGATATTTTTTTCACCCCGTTGATTGATTTTAGATTTTTTTCAAGAGGTCTCGTAACAAGGTTTTCCATATCAGCCGGAGAAGTCCCCGGATAAATTGTAGTTACCATAATGGTAGGAATAACAATATCCGGAAACTGTTCTTTTGGAATGCTATTGTAGCTGATAATTCCAAAAAATGAAATAATTATTGCTAGCACATAAATACTGGTTTTGTTATTGATAGACCAGCTTGTGGGCTTAAATTCTTTAAAAATTTCTTTTAATTTTTTCATTATTATCTTTTGTTATAACTCAAAAATGTTGTATTGTGATCATGTTTTTTTTGACATCACAATTTTGTGATTTTTTTAACTTTTTATCATTGTTTAAATATCCAAAAGCATTCCGTCTTCCAAATTTTGATATCCGATAATAATTATTTTATCTCCCTCTTTCAGTCCTGTTAACACTTCTATTTGTCCATTATATGATTGTCCGGTTGTTACAAGAATTTTTTTGGCGATATTTTTTTTGGCTTCATTTTGAGCAATCATAACAAATTTTCCTTTGTTGTCAGACTGAATCAGATTTATCGGAAGAACAACAGCATCTTTTGCAGAATAGTCAATAATTTTTACTACAGCAATCATGTTGGCGCGGTATTCAAAATCACTGGGGTCAAGCCTGATTTCTATGGTAAATGTGCGATTAATAGGATTAATAAATTTGCTCGTAAACATAATCGTTGCTTTCATATCTTTTTCAAGATCAGGGAAATTTACAATCACATTATTCCCTTGTTTTATTTTCGCAGTAAACGCTTCTGCTACTTCTGCTACAACTTTTATTTTACGAAAATTTACTACACGCATAGCGTTAATCCCTGGCGAAATAGCCTGCCCTACTCTTATTGGAAGTTCTTCAACTGTTCCATCAATTGGCGATTTTATCTGCGTCATTTTCAACTGTTCTTCCAGTGTTTTGAGTTTGTTTTCAAGACTTTCTTTATTGTTTTTTGCTTGCAAATACTGGACTTCGGAACCAATTTTTTGATCCCACAAGGATTTTTGTTTTTCATATATCTCCTTTACAAACTCAAGCGAAGATTTTAATTCTTCAATGCCTTGTTTCATAACCGATGCGTCAATTTCAGCCAGCACTTGGTCTTTTTTAACAGCATCGCCTTCTTTTACATAAATTTTTGAAACAACACCGAGTATCTGAGCACTAACTGCAATGTTTTCATCACCATCCACTTTGCCTTGTACATCTATATAATGATAGAATTCTGACTTTTTGATGTCTGTAACGGTGACTTTTGTTTTTAGCGTATTTGTGCTATCTTCTGAAGAACTTGCAAGTTCGGCTTCCAACGATTTTATCTCGGCAGATATTTTATCATGATCTTTCCGTAGTTTATCAAGTTTTGCTTTTTTATCCTGGCTGCATGAAAACATCATGAACGCTACAACTACAAGCATTAGTGCTTTTTTCATTTCGATTTTTTATTAGATTTTTTATTGAATTTTTTAATGTGTTTTTCTATATATTCAAACCCTTTTGTGTTTGCGATACTTCTTATGTGATACATGAATAGCTCATTGAAAATTGTGGATGACTGGTAATTTTCAGTTGGGAAATAATTTCTGTCAAGCATTGATTCTGAAAGAGCCAAATAAGAGCGTGATGCAATGTCGATATTCAAATTGCTGCGATAAAGCCCTTGTGCAATTCCTTCTTGAAGATTTTTTTTAACTTGTAAAAGAATATGTTCTCGTTTGAAAAGTATGAATTTATGCAACACGTCAGGATAAAATTTTTGCAAATCATGAATCACTGACTCCGGGACAACGGCAAGAATATTACTTATTATTTTACCTGCGGCATATAATTTATCGATTGCATTTAATTCATCGCTACTTATTGATATAAATGCTATACTTTGTTTGCTCATAAAATATTCCAGAACATCTTCAACAAGTTTTTCTTTGTCACTGAAATATTGATACAGCGTTTTTTTAGACATGCCAAGATGCTCTGCAACCATATCCATAGTGATGTTTTTAATACCATGCTGGATATACATTGCACTTACAGATTCTAAAATATGAACTGTTTTATCATTCATGGCTGCAAATATATACGTAGTTTTTTTATTAGGAAACTTTTTATAAGAAAAAGTTTCCTAAAATGATAAAAGTCAATTTTTACCAAAAGTAGTGCGTACTGATATGACTTTTAAAGTGGAATATTCAAAAATAATTTTGTATCAATCCATTATAGGTAATGGCATAGCGATCATTCATTACTGAATACTGATTTTTTTATTCATTATGAATTGCTTTGCTTTGACTTGAATTAAATAAATACCTTTTGTTATATCGGCAATATTAATTTTATTTTGAATTTTGTCTGATGAAAGTTTTTTGTGTAGTACAGTTTTACCTTGTGAATTTATAATGCTTAAAGTAGTGGCATCGGCTATATTTGGCATTTCAATAAATAATTCTTGATGAGCCGGATTGGGATATATTTTTATTTGTTGTATTAATTGTTCTACAATACCGGTATTGGTAATTAAGACTATCATTGTATCTGATCCGCAACTGTTCGCAGTGATCATAGTTACGTAGTTTGAGTCATTTGTGAAATTATGTGTTGGATTTGTAAGGTTAGAGATTCCTCCATCACCAAAGTCCCATAAAGTTGAGGTGGCATTTGTAGTTGTGCTTTGAAAAATAACTTGAGAGCCAGTCATTGTATATGTGAAATTAGCAATTGGGGCACAGTGAATAATGGTTTTTACAATGGTATCTGTATTGCAATTATTGCCTATAATTAGTGTAACAATATTTGTATCTGAAATAAAAGAATGCAAAGGGTTTCTTACAATTGACGTATCGCCATCTCCTAAATCCCAATGCCATGTTGTTGCTCCGTTTGAGCTGCCATCGAAGGCAACTTGGGGCCAGTTGGTAGTATATGTAAATTGTGCAATTGGAGCATCGCATATGGAGAAATCATCGAAGGCAAATCCTGAAATTTTGACTAAACTTTGAAACTCAAATCGAAATTGAATGTGGGCTTGCCCAATAAAGTCTCTTAACGAGTGCCATACTGGAATCCAATTGCCACCATGCTCAATAAAATTATGCCCTTGATTGTACCAATGTGGATCAGTTGATGCTCCTAAATTTAACCAATTGAGTCCATCTGTTGTTGATTCAAACTGAGTTCCCATGCCTTGTGTTTCATACCATACATTAAATTTTACATATGGATTTAGAAGACCGGTTAAGTCGAAACATGGACCTGTTAAAAATGAATTTTCTGCTTCGTTGCATGTGCCGTCAAGATTAGTTTTCCATGCATGTGTGCCAGACGATGCGTGTGTGATTACAGTGTCTGTAATTTGTCCATATTCCCATGATGGGTTTAACCCGGTTCGAACCCAGCCGCCATCATTGGTTTCAAAATTTTGCGCATATGGATAATTTGATTGATTTTGAAAATTATAAATTGATACAGTTAGTGAATCGTTTACTGTGTCATAATCATTTAAAAGTTCTGTGCGAGCTGTAATCAAAATATTTCCAGAAGTAGAAACATTCGCCTGATGTGTGAATGTATAGTTTAATGTGTCGCCCGGATAAATGCTGTCGGTAACAAGTTCGCTGAGCCATGTTGTATTATTAATAATATAAGCTACATTAAAATTTACTTGTGGCTCTAATCCAAAATTAACAATTTTTATGGTGATATTTTCTGTGCTCGAAAGCCCGCAATTGCTTGTTGGGGATGATATTGCCACAACACCCAAATTTTTCAACGGGGCTTCATAAATTTTTATGTTATCAATGGCTGCCCCTTCATTTACATTTGCACTTCCTGCTGTAATTAAAAAACGGAGTTGAACATGTGATTTCCCTCCCATACCTTCAAGTGCATGTTTGGCATTAAGCCAGTTGCCAGAAAAGCCATACCATCCGTTAGTGGTTGAACCCTGTGGGTTATTATACCAGTTTGTGCCTTCGTTAGGATTTCCAATTGTAACCCAATGTGCGCCATTATCTGTTGATGCCTGTAACCCAACAATGTCAAGCGAATTTAGTTCGTACCATATATTGAATTCAATCCAAGGAACAGTAATAGTTGATAGATTAAAGCAAGGACCTAAAATATAGGAAAATTCCCAAGGATTATAAAACCCTGAAAGATTTGTTTTCCATGCTTTTAATCCCGATGCAGCATGATCTAGTGCCGTATCATTTGGTGTACCAAGCTGCCATGCTGTTGGGTAGCTGTCGTCTCTCCATTCAGTAACCCAACCACCGGATCCATTTTCAAAATCTTCAGTATATGGAAATGTTGAAACCACAACACTATTTGTTCTATAATCCAGAGAAGTGTCATTACTGTGATTGAGATCATTTGCCAGCTTTGGATAACATTGTATTTTATATGTTGCACCATAGGTTGACAAATCAACCGGAATGTTGTATGTGAAGTATATTCCATCATTTGAAGGAATGGTGTCGAAACAGTGCGTAATCTGCTCTGGACCATCATTAATACGAAAAGCCATATCAAAATCCGATATAGGGTTGGCACCGAAATTCCGCAAATTTACATTCAAATATTCGTTTTGTCCAAGTCCACAATTTGTCCAAGGTGCATTTAAGAAGCGCACACCTGCATCATAGGAAAATAGTTGTGTTATATCAATATCAAAAGATGTTGTAAGATTCAAATTAAAAAGATTATAGGTTGAGACTACAATATAATATGTGGTATTTGCAATGAGTGGTGCATTTGGGATTGAAGGATTTCCGTTTTGTCCTTCATTATAGGCAATGCAATGTGCATTTGCATCATTTGGGCATGCGTCTAAAACAAATACACCAACGCCATATGGAGCAGTGTTGGTTAGTGTTATTTTTATATTCAAATCAGATGTGGGAGTGTAGGTAAAAATGTAGTCGTTACCAGACATGTATGTGTTTCCGCACGGGGATGTGGTGTAGTTGTTAAAAAGTCCAACGGTTGTAAGTCCTTGTTGAAGATATGGGATTGAAGTGATTATGTTAGGCTCTGTGCAGCTTGAACCTGTTTGAGCAAACAATTGAGTTGCTACAAAACAGGCAATCCAAATGCTAAATATAAGTTTTTTCATAAAAATTTATTTTGGTTTAAGACATCGAATTTTAATAAATGGTTGCTCCTTATCGAAGACTCAAGTATTTTTTAGTCATGAATTTTACCGGATACCAGGCTGCAAAAAAACCAATAAGTAATACCGTAAAGAACACAATAATAAAGTCCAATAGCTGCATTTTTACAGGGTAAGCATCAATAATGAAAGAACCTCCGTTGGAATTTAATTTTACAAATCCATACTTTTGCTGTAGCATACATATAATGAATCCAAGTGCCATTCCAACAAGAGCTCCAAGAATTGATATAGCCCAACCTTCAAAAAGAAAAATATTTCGTATTGTGTGTTTGTTTGCACCTAAACTTTGAAGAATGCCTATATCTTGCTTTTTATCAATAATCAACATAGTTAACGAGCCGAGTATATTGAATGATGCGATAAAAAGGATAAAAGATAAAATGATATAAATAGCGAGCTTTTCGGAATTCATTACT
Organism: Bacteroidales bacterium; assembly: GCA_036171035.1. Lineage (GTDB taxonomy): Bacteria > Bacteroidota > Bacteroidia > Bacteroidales > GWF2-35-48 > GWF2-35-48. Next base: position 4,160 of record JAVHQG010000221.1, on the reverse strand, counting down.
TTAAAAAGAAGTTCGTTTTGTTGGAATCTGTTTTTTATAGTAAATTCATTGCCAAGGATAAGCTTCATGTTTTGTTGAATTTTGTCTATATCAGCTCCTTTTTGTAATTTAATTTCAAGGCTTGTGATATTTGTAGGATAGTCAAAAAGCTCTCGTGCAAAACTTAGTGGTACAATCACATATTTTGAATCGAACTCTTGCTGAATAGAAAAAATCCCTGATGGATAAATTGGAAGAATATTGAAGGCATTTTCCATATCAGAAGCAGATAGATTTCGCCTGGGTGCATAAATATTTAGTGGGTCGGTAATGCCTGGTGTTGCTGCAAGATAATATGCTACTCCACTACCAAGTACAGCATAATTTCCACCTTTATCTTGCAAAATAAATTTACCTCGAACCATCATTGAGTCTATGCCGCAAACTTTTGTAAAATGTTCATTTACTCCTTTAATTCGTGCTACATGTTGCCTGTCTTTGTGCCGTATCAATGCATTATCTTCAATCACTTCGGCATAGTATGCTACACCGTTTTGTCGAATAATTTTTTTTATGTTTTCATGATCCGGTGAAAACGTTTTACCGTGTGCAGCTTCAATTTTAATGTCTGGATCGAATGAATTAAACATCGAACGAATTAGATTGTCAAATCCATTGAAAACAGATAGAATTGTAATTAATGCCATGGTCCCAATAGCAACGCCAATTACTGAAACCCACGAGATAATATTAATTACATTCTGTGTTTTTTTTGAAATAAGATACCGTTTTGCTATGTAAAATGAAAGTTTCAAACGTTTGTCTTTACTTTAACACGTATTATTAACACCTGTTTGTAACGGGTAATTAGTAGATACTCCATATTCAACATATTAAGTACATCATATATTTTATAACTTTATAACTTTACAACTTCTTATCAGGATCGTCTCCTCGTAATAATTTTTCTATTCGTTCCATTTTATCAAGGGAGTCATCAATATAGAAAATAAGTTCAGGTACTTTTCGTAATTGATTTTTAATTCGGTTACCAAGCTCAAAACGTATTTTACTTTTGTTTTCATTGATTTTTTCAAGCACAGATTCTGCTGTTATTCCTGGTGCAAAAATACTTACACTTATTCGTGCAACAGAGAGATCTGCACTTACTCGTGTGTCTGTAACAGTAATCATTGCATTCCCAATTAAACTTTTTGCATATTTTTGAAAAACTGCGCTTAGTTCTTTTAGTAGCATTCGCGAAATTTTATTGAGCCTAATATTATCCATTTGGTTTAAAATTTTATGATTTTGCAAAAGTACATTTTTTAGTGCAGAAACGAATTGGTGCGTGCGCTTATTAATTTATTTTAAATAATAGTGAGTTTATTTTACTGATATACAGATATATCTATAAGTTAACATGAAGTTAACATAAAGATAAAATTTACATAACATGTAAGTAAAATGAATGTAGTTGCTTTGTCGTAAATATTAAAAATATAAAATTATGTTTGGATTAAGTTTTGGTTTGTCAGTACTTTTAGTTGTCGTTTTAATTGCAGCCTGTGCATTTGAATTTATTAATGGATTTCATGATACAGCCAATGCTGTAGCAACTGTTATCTATACAAAATCATTAAAACCTAATATTGCCGTTATTTGGTCTGGTTTATGGAATTTTATGGGAGTATATTTTGGGGGCATAGCTGTTGCCATGGGGATTGTGAACTTGCTTCCAATGGATGCCTTGGTTGATCAGAATATTTATCATAGTGTTGCAATGATAACAGCTTTGATTTTAACTGCAATTTTATGGAATCTTACAACATGGTATTTTGGTATTCCTTGTTCGAGTTCTCATACATTGTTGGGATCTATTTTTGGAATTGGTATTGCATTTATGTTTATTTCTGCCGATGGGAATATTGCACTTAATTGGAAAAAAGTTACTGATGCAGGGCTTTCTCTCTTGATTTCACCGATGGTTGGTTTTGGTTTTACTATGTTGCTGATGTATGTTTTTACGAAAACAATAAAGAAAAAGAAATTTTTTAAAGAGCCTGAAGTAAATAAGAAGACTCCATTTTGGATTCGATTTTTTTTAATATTGACATGCACCAGTGTAAGTTTTTCGCATGGATCAAACGATGGACAAAAAGGAGTTGGTTTGATTATGATTATTCTTATTGCTTTTCTTCCTGCTAAATTTGCATTGGATTCTTCACGAGGGCTCACGAATATGGATGGAAATATGCAACATATTGAGCGATATATTCAAAAAATTGATACATTGAAATTGACAGAAAAGGATAAAAAACTATTTACGACTATTAGATTGAAATCAATGGAAATGCATGCTATTTTAAGCAAATCTCAAGGTCCAGATGAAATTCCTTACGCTGAACGGATGAACACGAGAAAAAATATTTTGGCTATTGGTAAAGCATCTGATGCCTTTTTCAAAAGTGAAGTAGGTAAAAATGCAGTAAAAATTAATCTTACAAATGAAGAAATGGCTCACTTTAAAAAGAATGTAGGAGAACTTAAAACTTATACTGAATATGCGCCTTGGTGGGTGATTCTATTAATTTCTGTTTCTCTAGGTTTTGGTACAATGATCGGATGGAAAAGAATTGTTTTGACCATAGGCGAAAAGATTGGCAAAACACATTTGTCGTATGCACAGGGAGCAAGTGCTGAAATTATTGCTGCAAGTACCATTGGTCTGTCTTCTGGTTTTGGACTTCCGGTTAGTACAACGCATGTTTTGTCATCTGGTGTTGCTGGAAGCATGGTCGCCCAGGGTGGCTTGAAAAATTTACAATATGGAACTGTTAAAAATATTCTGATTGCCTGGGTTATTACGATTCCTGTCACGGTTACCGTTTCAGGTGGATTGTTCTTATTGTTGCGCTGGCTATTTTAGTACGATAGCATATGGGATTGATCGCTGAATTCTTCCCTGTATTTCAGCATTTTCAAATTCCCGAATAGGTCCAAATGCAATGATGTCCTTTTTTATAGAAAAAGTTTTAGAATCATAGTACCAGTCTTCAATGAAGAAAATCTCTTTGATCTGCCTTTTACAATCTGATGCTTTTAATGTATCAATAGAGACGATCATGTTCCCGTTTTCGTCTGTTGTTGCAACAGAATCAACTCTTTCGCCAATGTTTTTTCTTGCTTGTTCTTTCGAAAGTGCCATTCCTACATCAAATTTATTTAAATCAACATCAAAAACTTTTGTATTGCGCTTTATAACAGAATCAACTAGTAAGCTTAAGAGTATTTGTTTGTTTAATCCCAAAATAAGCGGACCACCATTTTCATTTGAATTAAGGCTTACAGTATAAAATATGTGTTTAGCAATTTGAATTAATTCCTTGTCGTTTGTTCCTGAAAGGTCTTTATTTGCAACTACAAAAGCTAGATTTGGCATTTTATTTTCTGTTGAAGTTGTTGTGAAAAAAAATCGTACGGGAGCATAATATTTAATGGTTTTTGAAAACTTCAAGTCATTGTCTAATGTCCAATTTTCAATAAAATAAATGCTTCTTGCATCATTGTTAAAGTTGCGAATAAAAGTTTTGTTAGTGATTTTTCCGGTTACAGTATCTTCTGTGCCAATAACAAAGTTTTTTTCTGCAAGATCTGATTTTAATTGTTCTGGTTTTAAGCAATCTAGTTTACCATTAAAATCAAAAGTGAAAAGTGGAAAATCAAATGTGGATATTTTGCCGTTTATCACAGCTTCAGAAAGCTTTTTGAAGAAAGTAAAATCAAATTTCTTTTCAAAATAAAGGGTGTCAGGTTTATACTGAACTTCCGTCAAATCAAATTGTAGAAGATTAGTGTTGCTTGAATTTTTATTGTTGCAGGATACTAAAAAAACCGAAATGTAGGCGATCAACAGTAATATTTTTTTCATGTTTGTAAAATTTGATATTAGTACAATTAGTTAACTACAAAAAAAACAAATATATAGTGTCAGCAAGAAAACGCCAATAATTTCGTTACTATTTTTTTGAAAACAGTCATTTACAAAAGTAAACTCCTTGATTTTCAAAACTACTAAAGCCTCATTCTTGACATTTTCTTATCTAACACTGAGTTTTCTTACAAGAACTATATAGTGACTTAACAACTTTTTCATAAAATCTCACAATTTTGATTGAAAA
>JAVHQG010000220.1:0-14687 GCA_036171035.1 Bacteroidales bacterium | reverse complement strand
TGCAAATAAGGATACCCTTGTTCCACTTTCAACATTAAATAAATTAGAAAACATAGCACGATACAGGTCTGGCATTTATAATACTTTTTCTTTTGCTCCCGGATATGGATATACGTATGTTATAAATAAACAATTTTATGTGACACTGCTAGGCTATGCCGGAGTTGGTTTGCAACCACAATATGTTATATATTCAGATGACACAGAATTTAAAGTAAAGGGTTCATATAAGTTAAGCTTTAAAACAGCACTTGGCTACAATAGCGATATGTTTTTTGCAGGATTAAGTGCCGGATTAGATTTGAATACAATTAACATGGAATCCATGCAAATTCGTATTATGCCAATGTTTTGGAAGCTTGGGGGAGGAATTCGGTTTTAATGTTTCTTTGCTTCTGCAAGTAGTCTGTTATACAAAATGCTCATATCGTTAACCAGTCGGGTATAGTGATATTTTTCTTTTACAAAATCCCATCCTTTTTGTGATAACTTAATTCTGAGGTCAGCATCTTCAACCAGTTTATAAAGATTTTCCATAAACTCATGACCGTTGCCATTCTTTGATAGCAGAGCAGTTATGTTTGGTAGTACAGTATTTTCAATCCCCCCGGCATTGGTCGAAACAATAGGCTTATTGGCTGCTTGCGCTTCAATTAAACTTACAGGGGTTCCTTCGTTAAGCGATGATAATGCAACAATATCAATACCTGCATACACATAGTCAATATTTTTTATCCACGAAGTAAATGTGATGCTTGCTTTGTCTCTCGTTTTTGTGCCATCAATAAAATCAATGTTCTTATTTCTTGCAACATTTTCGAGATGTACCCTGCTTTCTCCATCTCCAACAATAAATGCCCTTACTTTTTTTGAAGATTTTTGTTTGATATTTTCAATCGCTTCAATAAATAGTTGATGATTTTTTATAGGAACTAGGCGTCCAACAATTGCAATTGCTATTTCGTCGTCATCGAGGTTATAGTCTTTTCTGAACTTTATTCTTTTATCCGCTGATTCCGTTTGAAATTTATTCAGATCAAAGCCTAGTGGGATCACAGTTATTTTGGCAGGGTTTGTAATATGATAATGATTTGCCAATTCATCTTTTTGACCTTCACTTATAGCTATTATCTGAGATGATTTTGTTGCCAGATATTGCTCTATTTTCCTAAAAATAGTTGATTTATAAGTGTTGAAATATGAATGAAAAACGTGACCATGGAACGTGTGAACAATAACTGGTACGTGGCATACAGATGCAGCTAATCTTCCTAATGTACCTGCTTTTGAAGCATGTGTGTGTACAATATCCGGTTTGTATTCTTTAATGATCTTTTTTAAGATTCTGTATGCTTTTAAATCCGAAATTGGATTAATTTCCCTTCGCATTTCAGAAATTACCAAAGGTTCAATGCCAAGACTCCTTACAATAAAATCAGATTTTTCTTCAGTTTCGTCTTTATTGCCACCAATAAGAAGGGTCTCAAATTCAGGTTCAAGATATTTGGTTAGGTACGCTGCATTATAGGTTGGACCTCCTAAATTAAATCGATTTATAATTCTTAGTACTTTTGGCATTTTTTATAATAAGCCGACAAATTTAGTTAAAATATTCATATCATAACTATGGAAAAAACACCCATTAGTTTGTTCCAATTAAGGGAATATTATTTTCATATTCACAATACGTTATAATTGTTGTGAGCATAACGCTGAAATATGGAAACAACTATTTGTTTTTTATTGCGTCTTAAATTACCGAAGAAACGAGATAGCGTTAAACGTTTCTTTTTTTTATTAATTTTGGAGCATGTTATTAATGAGAAGATATGGATATAATAGGGTTTGTCTTTTGTTAATTGCTTTACTTTATTTTACTATTAGCGATATAAAAGCCCAAGTTCCAACTAAATGTTTAGAAATATTGAGCATTTTAGTTGATGGGTGTGATGGGAATAATGAAGGTCAAAATGAAATGGCTATTTTTCAGATTGGTCCAACGCCTCTGAATGTAATAAATTTACAAGTAAATGGAGCAGGTGCAAATGGGCTAATTACACAAAATGTTTGGCCAACTACAGCAAATCCTTGGTTGGGAATCGCTGTTCCGCCTGCAATGCCTGCTGCTGTAGCACAAATCAATGCAACGATTACACATTGTGGAAAACTAATTGAACCAGTTGGTGGAATTTTACCTGCCGGCAAAAAAATACTATTAATCACAAGCACGGCTTTTAATCCTCTTGCTCATAGTTTTGCAAACCTTTCAGATACACTTTATGTGATATTCCAAAATTCAGGTAATACCGGTGGACATTTTGGAAATTATGGAACATCTTCATTACGAACACTTGTACTTGAACATACCACCACCGGATGTGCTGATACTGTTGTATATGATCGTTCTCTTTTGCTTAATCAAGCTGGCATTCCGGGAGCTCAGGATGGAGGTGCTGTAAGTTATTCATATGGTGGAATTCCTACATATTTTAATAATGGGTGTACTGTCCCTTTTACTCCATTTAACGTTTCTGTTAGCCAAGATACATCTGTTTGCGCAGGATCGCCAGTACCACTTACAGCTACCGTAGTTGGTGGAGGCGGTACATTTACTTACATTTGGAGCAATGGTATGACTGGCTCCACAATTACTGTTAGTCCAATTGCAACAACCATATATACAGTTACTGCAACAAATACTTGTGGTAGTACGGCATCGGGTTCTGCCACTGTTACAATCAATGGTTCTTCGTCTTTGATTGCAACTTTTACAAGTTCACGTGACAGTATGTGCCTTGGGGAAACAACAAATATCACTTTCACTGGGAACAATGGAGGTGCCGGTTGCACATATAATTGGAATTTTGATGGTGCAATCACTAATCCTGCTTTAACAACTAGTGCCGGTCCTTTCTCAGCTACTTGGAGCAATTCAGGAATAAAAAATATTTCATTAATAATTACAAATGGAGGTTGTTCTGCAAATTCAACTCTTGCTGTTGATGTAAATCCATTGCCTGTAGCAACTACTTCTCAAACACAAGTTCCTTGTTTCGGGCTTTGCGATGGAAGCGCAATGGTAATCCCAGATTCATCTGAAGGGCATTTTCCGTTTGCATTTACTTGGGACGATATAGCAAATCAAACATCTATAAATGCAGTGAATTTGTGTGTGGGGACTTATCACGTTACGGTTACGAACACATCAGGTTGCACTACAGTATCATCTGCTCAAATTACACAACCTAATCAGCTAACAGCATCAATTATAGGGACAGATATTCAATGTAATGGAGGTAATAATGGGCAAGCAACATTGACGGTTACAGGTGGAATCCTTCCATACTCATATCTTTGGTCTAATGCATCAACAAATCAAAACCAGGCAGGGCTTTCTTTGGGAACATATACGGTTACAGTTACTGATTCAAGCATGTGTACAGCAAATGCAAGTGTAACAATTGCTCAAAATTTAGCCATGATATCGAGCATAATACCTACAGCAGCCCTTTGTAGTGGTAGTCCCTCCGGTTCTGCAGATTTAACTATTTCCGGAGGTACATCGCCTTTTACCTTTTTATGGTCAAATGGCTCAACAAATGAAGATCTCATATCAGTTATTGCCGGGATGTATCACGTTACGGCTACTGATGTAAATTTATGTAGCATAATTGATTCTGTGGCTATCGGTGAATCTACTGTAATATCCGTAGATGCAACAACTATTGATGTTTTGTGCAATGGCGGTCATACAGGGTTTGCTACGCCAACAGTCGATGGAGGCATTGCACCATATACATACACATGGTCAAACAGCACGATCAACCAAAACCTTATAAATGTTGGAGCAGGAACATATACAGTGACAGTAAAAGATGTGAATCTTTGTACAGCAAATGTTAGCGTTACTATTACGGAACCATCAGCAATATCAGCAACAGTTGTAGCAACAAATAATCAATGTGCAGGAGACAATACCGGAGCTGCAGCATTAACTGAAACAGGGGGAACACCTACATACACCTACTTGTGGTCAAATGGGCAGACTTTATCTAATTTGACTGCGGTGCAAGCCGGAACTTATAGTGTTACCATAACAGATGCAAATAACTGTACGTCAACGGCTAGTGTTACGATTGTAGCCCCGGTTACAATAATTGCAAATATTACTAATCCAACAAATGTAAGTTGCAATGGTGGAAGTAATGGAACGGCAACGGTAACGGTAAATGGAGGTACAACGCCCTATGCCTATTCATGGAATACTATCCCCACACAGACATTAGCAACAGCTTCAGGATTAACAGTAGGTGAATATATCATTACTGTAACTGATTCGCATCAATGTATTACAACAGCTACGGTTACCATAACTGAACCAATAATTTTATCAGCAACAGGGACATCAACCAATACTTCTTGTTATCATGTAAGCAATGGAACAGCAAATATTTCAGTTACAGGTGGTACGATACCCTATTCATATAGTTGGTCAAATGGTTCTGTAACACAAGGTATTACTGATGCTTCTGCCGGAACATACACGGTATCTATTTCAGATGCCCATTCATGTTTAACAACAGTAAATGTAACAATAGTAGATCCCATTCAACTGGTAGTAAGCACGGTTTCAGTTACAAATTTAAGCTGCTATGGTGGCAGTGACGGACAAACAAGTGTGATTGCTGAAGGAGGAACTCCTCCATTGACATATAGTTGGAGTACTAACCCATCATGGAATCAGACATCTATGACAAATTTACATTCCGGCGATGTAGTTGTAACAGTAATAGATAGCAAAAGTTGCATAGTAGCACATACGATTACACTCACTGCCCCACAACAGATAAATAATGCGCCTGCACCAGATGTAACAATATGTAAAGGAGGTTCAGCAACGCTCTCAATGGTGACAATGGGAGGTGTTTTGCCATATACATATCATTGGGATACAGGAGAAAATACTTCATCAATTCATATTTCTCCGGAAATAAACACTAACTATAGTTGTTACGTTACTGATGGCAATAATTGTGTGGGAGCGACACAAAGCATCACAGTGTCAGTACTTCCGCCTGTTCAACTAGATGCAATAACCTATGACAATAGCATTTGTCCGGGCGATTCAGTAGAGATACACCTAAATGCAAGCAATGGGATTCCACCTTATCTGCTTTCACTTTCTGATGGAACAATTATTTCCACACCATATTATGCAAGTCCGACACACACCGAAATTATTCATTTTATAGTAAAGGATAAATGTCATTCTGAAGATACCGCCTCACTTGTAGCGAATGTATATTCAGTACCTTTGATACACATTACCGCAGATAAATATACAGGCTGTAGTCCACTGATGGTAAACTTTCATGAGACATCGCTAAATGAAGGACAGACCTATATTTGGAGTTTTGATAATGAAGATGAGAATAATTTGTCATTTTCAAAGAATCCATCACATATGTTTGATATAGCAGGGAGTTATGATGTTATACTCACAGTTACCTCAGTGAATGGCTGTAAGATAACAAATACATTGAAAGATTTTATTTTGGTTCATCCGTTGCCGGATGCTCGATTTGTTTATAATCCAACAATTCCAAAAATCATAACCCCGGAGGTAGAGTTCACAAATTTATCTGGTGGAAATGTTGAGAATTATTGGTCGTTTGGCGATGGAGACTCTTCGTTGGAAATAAATCCAGAACACGTTTACAAGACAATTGGTGAATATGAAGTAGTGTTGATTGTTTGGTCAGATAAAGGATGTTCAGATACAACTAAACAACTTGTGAAAGAGCAAGATTACAATACGCTTTATGCCCCAACGGCTTTTTCTCCTGACGGTGATGGTAAAAACGACATTTTTTATTTATATGGTTCAGGCATAATGGAAGGCACATTTAAATTAATGATTTATGATCGGTGGGGTGAAAAAATATTCGAGTCAAATGACATCCAAAAAGGCTGGAATGGTACAATGGGAGGGAAGAAGGTAAAAACCGGATCGTATGTGTGGTTAGCTGTATTCAAAGATTTTTTTGGAAATGGCAAAACAGTTACAGGTAAAGTCACAGTTATCCGATAAATTAGGATTTATGTAAAAATTCAATAATTATAAAAATATTATTATATTCGCAACCTGATAAAAAAAACAATATTTTTTAATTAAAATAAAATTATTTAAAATTTAATATGGCAACATTACAAAAAATCAGAAATCGTGCAGGAGTGTTAATTGCAGTAGTTATTGGTCTTGCTCTATTTGCATTTATTTTAGGAGATATGATGCGTTCAGGGAAATCCCTTTCTAGTTCAAGTGATATGGAAGTGGTTAATGTTGCAGGAAAATCTATAGCATATCAGGAGTATATTGCCAAAGTTGATGAAATTGCTGAGATTCAAAAACAAAATAGCGGAAAAACTGCACTTGATGAAAACACCATGGATATGATCAGAGAACAGACATGGGATCTTTTGTTAAGGCAATTGGTGATGGAGGACGAATATAGTGAACTTGGTCTTGCTGTAACCCCTGAAGAAATGGCAGATATGACTTTTGGTCGGAACATTCATCCACAAGTAAAACAGTTATTTACAGATCCTAAAACAGGTGTTTTTGATACAGCAAGAGTGGTTTCTTTTTTGAAAAATATGGATCAAGATCAAACCGGAAAACAAAAAGCATATTGGTTATTTGTTGAGCAAGCATTGCAACGCGATAGACAGACTCAAAAATATAATAACCTGATTAAAAAAGGACTTTATATTCCAACTGAAATGGCAAAAAATGAAGCAACAGAAAAAAATCATAAAGTAGGATTTAAGTTTGCTATGCTTAATTACAATACAATTTCTGATAGTGCTGTAAAAGTTAATGATGCAGATATTAATGCATATTATAATAACAATAAAAACAAATATGAACAAGAAGCTTCTCGTGATATTGAATATGTTTCATTTGAGGTTTTACCAAGTGATGATGATAAATTGTTTGCAAAAACACAATTGGAAAAAACAAAAGAAGAGTTTACAAAAACAGAAGACTTAGTTCGATTTGTTGAACTAAACAGTGATGTTCCATATGATGACGCATTTGTAACAAAATCAAAATTGACACCTGTACTTGATTCTATGCTATTTAATGCAAAAGTCGGCGATATGTACGGTCCCTATAGTGAAAATAATGCGTGGAAATTATCAAGACTTATTGATACAAAAATGATTTCAGATTCGGTAAAAGCTAGTCATATTTTAATTTCGATAGATGAAAAAACTGATTCAACAAAAGCAAAAGCTATCGTAGATAGTCTTAAGCGTCTTGTTGAAAAGAAAGCTGATTTTGCAGAACTGGCTATTAAGTTTTCGAAAGACCAAGGTTCAGGAGCAAAAGGCGGCGATCTTGGTTGGTTTAAACAAGGGATGATGGTGAAACCATTCAATGATGCTTGTTTCTATGGCAAAAAGGGAGAACTAAAAGTTGTGGTTTCTCAATTTGGAGTACATCTTATAAAAATAATAGACAAGAGCAAAGAATCTAAAAATGTAAAAATTGCAACAATTGAAAAGCAAATGAAACCCAGTTCAAAGACGTACCAGTTGATTTATAAAAAAGCTAGTGAATTTGCACTGTCAAATAATACAACTGAAAAATTTGATAAGGCTATTACAGTGAAAAATCTGAATAAAAAAATAGCTAATAATATTAAGGAAAATGACAAAAAAATAGCCGGAATAGAAAATCCGCGTGAACTTGTTCGTTGGTGCTATGAAGCGGAAAAGGGACATATATCTAAAGCTTTTGAGTTTGGGAGTTTATTTGTAGTAGCTAAAGTTACAGAAGTGCGTGAGAAAGGAATTGCCCCACTTGCACAGAAAAAAGAAGAGATAGAAACAATTGTTAAAAGAGATAAAAAAGCAGAATTGTTACAAAAAAAATTCAGTGGAGTGATGGCTACCGCAAAAACAATTGAAGAAATTGCAACAAAAGCTGCAACTACTGTTGGAACAGCCGAAAATATTAGTTTTAGTTCATTCTCAATTCAAGGAGCAGGGATAGAACCAGTAGTTATAGCAAGTGCATCAGTTATGAAAAAGGCACAAATTTCTAAACCATTGAAAGGAAATAATGGTGTATTTGTAATATCCATTGATGCAATAAATGAAACATCTGAAAGTGATTTTTCAACAGAACAGAGAAATCTTACTAACGCTATTCAAGGTCAGGTAGATTATAAAGTATATGAAGCACTGAAAAAGCTTGCTGATGTTAAAGACCTGCGCAGTAAGTTTTTTTAATATTTATTAACAATTCAAATAATTAAAAGGGATGTTGTTTTCAATGTCCCTTTTTTTATATCTTTAAATCAAAATTTATAAAATAGAAATGAGATTAATCAAAATCATATTTTTTAACATTGTTTTTATTACATTTTCTATGGTTGCTGTTTCGCAAACATGGAATGTAAAAAGTTTCAATCTTGAAGATGGACTTTCTCAATCACAGATTTTATCACTATTCCAGGATAAAAAGGGAAATTTGTGGATTGGAACAAATGGGGGTGGAGTCAATATCTATAATGGTAAAAAATTCACAACACTTACCCAAAAAGATGGTTTGGTTGGTAGTGTAATATACAGCATTGCTGAAGATAAAAATGGTGTTTTATACTTTGGAACAAACGAGGGGTTAAGTGTGCTAAAACAAAATAAATTTTATAATTATTCCGAAAAAGACGGACTGCCACATAAATGGATTTTTAAAGTATATATTGATAATGAAGAAAAAATATGGTTGGCAACAGAAAAAGGTGTTGTGAACTTTGAACATAGAAAATTTATAAAACTTACAGAACCAAAAATATTAGAAAACACATCTGTTCATGATATTTTAAAAGACAAATCAAATAATTTTTGGTTTGGAACAACAAAAAATGGGGTGGTAAAATATGATTTTATTAATAAAAAATTAAGGCATTTTACTAAAAAAGACAGTCTTTTTGATTTACGAATCAGAGCTATAGACATGCTAGACAATGGAGATGTGTTAATAGCTACATTTTTTGGATTGAATATATACGATTCAAAAAATGACAGAATTGTCAGATTTGGTTTGGATTATGTTATTGGAAGCGTACTTGCGATGCCTAACAGTAATGATTTTTGGGTAGCAAAATATAGTGGATATGTGAATTTATTCCGAAAACCTGTATCGCTTTCAATAAATAACCCTGATTTACCTTATAAAAAAATTGTACTTTTTAAAGAACGGATCGATAAAATATACGTGTTGTTAATAGATAGAGAAAACAACCTGTGGATTGGTACTGATAATGGATTGAAGATGTTTACACTTAATAAAAAATTTTATAATTATAGTGAAAGCGATTCATTGCATTTTAATAATGTTACAAGTATTTTAAAATCATCAAAAGGGATATTTTGGATTGGAGCTGCAAAAACAGGTGCAATGACAGCCATGATTGATAGCTTTTCAAAATTTACACCATTGAGAAGAATCGGTTTTTACAGAGATAAAACAGCACTGGCAGATGATACTAAAACAAAAAAAACAAAAACACATAATAAAGTTGTAAGCATTAAATCTGCAAAACTATCAGCTGTAAAAGAAGAAGTTCAGAAATTTGATGATTATATCTGTAACACATATATAACCGGATTATTAGAAGATAAACAAAAAAATATATGGATTACAACAATGGGAGGCGTATCAAGATTTGATGGAAAAAAATATTTGAATTTTTCTAATGCATCCGTTGTCAGTAACAGATTTGTTCAAATCATACATCCATCAGAACTTACAAGTGAAAGAGTAAATTGTGCATTTGAAGACAAAGATGGTGTCATTTGGCTTGGCACGTACAATGGAATCACTCAAGTAAAGGATACAACATTCACAAACTTCAATAAAATTGTTAAACAATTTGAAAATAAAACGGTATGGAGTATTTATCAAGACAGCAAAAATGCCATGTGGTTTTGCTGTAGCGATGGGCTATATAATTATACAAATGGTAAAATAACATACTATTGCGAAAAGAATAATTTTACAAACAAAGATGTTAAAACAATAGCTGAAGACAGAGTTAAAAACCTTTGGATAGCAACCAAAGATGGAGTTTTTTGTTTTGACCGGAAAACATTTAAAAAAATTGATGAAAACAATGGTCTTGCTTCAAATAATATTTATTTATTGGTTTTTGACAATGAAGATAACTTGTTTATTGCATCAAATAAAGGGCTGGATGTATTAAATACAAAAGTTTACAACGCTAGTAAAAAAATTGAAATCAAACATTTTGGAAAGAAAGAAGGCTTTATTGGTCAGGAGGGGAATAACAACTCATATTTCAAAGATGAGACAGGGCGAATTTGGTTTGGAACTGTTGGTGGGATAACAGTTTATGATCCCAAACTAATTACAAAAAATAAGGTTATTCCACTTATTCAGATATTAAAAATTCAACTTAACTATGCTGACATAGATTCTGCTACAATATTAAAATACTCTAAAGGCATTGATTCATTAACCGGATTACCATTAGATCTAGTTTTCCCATATGATAAAAACCGCTTGACATTTCATTTTGTAGCAACCAGTTTATCTATTCCCGAAAAAGTTCAATACCAGTATATACTTGAAGGACTTACAAACGAGTGGTCACCGGCATCAGGGAAAAATGAAGCCGACTATCAAGGCTTGCCAGACGGAGTGTACACATTTAAAGTCCGTGCTTGCAACGATGATGGTGTTTGGAATGAGATTCCTGCAACTTTTACATTTACCATTAAACCTCCGTTTTGGAAAACATGGTGGTTTTATACAATTTTAATAATTGTTTCTATTATAAGTGTAATTTTTTATATCAAACAACGCGAGAAAAAATTAATTCAGGAAAAAGAAGTCCTCGAAGCAACTGTTAAAGAAAGAACAGCTGAAATCATGCAGCAAAAAGAAGAAATTGAAACGCAGCGTGATGAAATTATGGATAAAAACGAAGTGCTTCAGGAGCAGAAAGAAGAAATACAACTACAGGCAAATGAACTTGAGAAATTATCGATAGTGGCAAGTGAAACAGATAATGCTGTGATGATAATGGATAGCAAAGGTAATTTTGATTGGATCAATGAGGGATTTACTAAAATGTATGGCTATTCTTTAGATGAATTAAAACGAGAACTTGGCTTAAATATAGTTGCAGATAATACAGGAAACGAGCATCTGAAAGATCTTATTGATGAAGGGTTTAATTCTAAAGAACCTATTATTTATGAATCACTGAAACCAACAAAATGGGGCGAAAAAATATGGTCGCAAACCACCATCACCCCTATCTTTAATGAAGCAAATGAAGTTATTAAATTAGTTGCAATTGACAGCAATATCAATAAAATGAAATTAGCTGAGGAAGAAATTAAGCAACAGAAAGAAGAAATTGAAGCACAACGCGATGAGATTGGGGAACAAAAAAATATGGTGGAGGAAAAAAATAAAGATATTACTGACAGTATCAACTATGCAAAGAATATTCAGAATGCCATTTTACCCAGTTTCTTACAAATAAAAAACACGTTTCCAAACACATTTATACTGTATAAACCACGTGATATTGTAAGTGGTGACTTTTACTGGTATAATGAAAATGAAAAATATAGCTACTTTGCTGCCGTTGATTGCACAGGTCATGGTGTTCCAGGCGCATTTATGAGTATGCTTGGCTTTGCATTTCTGAATGAAATAGTGAATAAAGATACATTGATGGAACCCAATGTTATTCTCAACAAATTAAGAAATCAAGTTATTAAATCTTTGCATCAGGAAGGAAAATTAACCGATTCAAAAGATGGGATGGATATTGTTTTGCTTGTTGTTGATAAGCAAACAAAAAAAATGGAATTTGCAGGCGCAAATAACCCATTATACCTGATTCGTAATAATGAACTGATTGAATATAAGGGCGAAAAAATGCCAATTGCATACCACTTGCGTATGGATCCTTTTTCGAAAACAGAAATACAATTACTTGAAGGTGATACACTATATTTTTTCTCTGATGGGCTTGCTGACCAGTTTGGCGGACCTAAAGGAAAAAAATTCATGTACAAACATCTGAAAGAATTATTGGTTGAAATAAATGAGCATCCTATGGATGAAATCCATAAACTACTTGATTCCGCAGTAGAAGACTGGAAAAGCTATATTGATCCCGTAACAGGCAGTCCATATGCGCAGGTTGACGACGTATTGGTTGTTGGGGTTAGGATTTGATAAATTCATAAAAACTTATTTGCATGAACAAACTATTTGCTATTGCTTTGCTATTATCTGTTTCCTTAAACTCTTTGGCACAAACGGCTACAATTAAAGGAAAAGTTTTTGATGGAAGTACAAAAGAACCACTCATTGGGGTAAATATCGTGCTTGATAACAAAACCGGTACAACCACTGATGTGAATGGAAAATATTCCATGGTATTAAAACCTGGAGATTATAAAATCACTTATAAATATATCGGCTATTCACCTGAGGTTGATGAAATCACTATACATGATGGAGATGTTCATAATATGGATATTTTTTTAAAAGTAGAGATTCATACGATTAATGAAATAGTTGTTAGTGCCGGAAAATTTGAGCAAAAACTATCAGATGTAACGGTTTCACTTGAAGTGATAAAACCCGCTCGAATAGAGAGCATGAATACGACCAATCTTGATGATGCAATCAATCATATTCCAGGGGTTGACATTTCAGGTGAGCAGCCAAGCATCAGGGGAGGGAGCGGATATAGCTATGGTGCCGGCAGCCGTGTTTTAGTGCTTGTAGATGATTTGCCATTATTGTCTCCTGCTTCCGGCGATCCGAAATGGGATTTTTTACCTGTAGAAAATATATCTCAAATAGAAGTTTTAAAAGGGGCATCTTCTGCTTTATTTGGTTCTTCAGCTTTAAATGGAGTAATCAACGTACGTACCGCTTTTCCTGAAAATTATCCTGTTACCAAAGTATCTACATCAACAGGAATATATATGCAACCGGAACGTCAGGAACTTATTTGGAATAAAAATTCGCCGAAATTATTTACATCCTTCCTTTTTTTGCACTCAAGAAAAATAGGAAATCTTGATTTAGTTATTGGGATGCAGCTATTGAGCGATGCCGGATACCGTGCTAATGAATTTGAAAAACATGGACGAGTGAATACTAATTTGCGATATCGATTTAAGAAAATTGAAGGGTTAAGTGTTGGTATGAATATTAACTACATGTATTTTGATAAAATGGATTTTTTCTTGTGGCACTCTGCTGATTCAGCTTACAATCAAAATCCTTCAGCTCTTTCGGATGTTGAAGGAACACGTATTAATGTTGATCCATATATTTCGTTTTATAGCAAAAATGGACATAAATTTAATTTGCGATCAAGATATTATCACGAAGATTACACGAATTTGTTTGATGCGGGCAAGAATAGTTTTGCTGATTTATATTATGGCGATTTTCAGTATCAAAAATTTATTTTGGATAATTTGAATCTTACCGCAGGAACAACCGTTCAGTATGCTGAAGTAAAAGCGAATCTTTTTGGAAATCATTACAGTTCAAATATTGCATTCTATTCGCAATGTGATAAAAAAATAAAAAAGTTTTCTATTTCTGCCGGATTAAGAGCAGAATATTCTCAGGTAGATAGCACACAAACCGTGTCGCAGTTTAACCTTAAATATAAAAATAAAAATATTGAGTTCCCGTTTTTTCCTGTTGCAAGGTTGGGTGTGAATTATCAAGCTGCTGAATATACTTTTATCAGAGCATCATATGGACAGGGCTACCGATTTCCTTCTATTGCAGAAATGTACACAACAACAAGCATAGGTGGGCTAAATATTTTTCCAAATAACACGTTGAAGCCCGAACTTGGCGAAAGTGTGGAATTAGGCGTAAAGCAAGGGGTGAAAATCAGTAATTGGAGCGGCTATTTTGATGTGGCAGGTTTCTATACAAGATACCAGAATATGATGGAATATACATTTGGAATTTATAAACCTACCAATCGCAGATTCCCCAAATTCCCTGATGATTGTGGATTCAAATCAATTAATATTGGAAACGCTGAAATCACTGGTGTTGATATCACTCTTGCCGGCGAAGGGAAGCTGTTTAGTTTCCCTGCAACCCTTTTGGTCGGATACACATATACAAATCCATATGACTTAAATGGAAATAATGATACAACAAAAAGTACGAGTGCAAACATTTTAAAGTATAGATATTATCATTCGGCAAAAGGAGACATGGAAGTAGCGTTTCATAAGCTTGTGGTAGGGTTTAGCTTTGTGTATATCAGCAATATGATTAATATCGATAAAGCATTTGAAGATTCAATTCCTTATGTTTATCCTGCTGTTTATATTTTGCCTGGGCTGAAAGAATATCGAATTGCTCATAATAAAGGAGCATGGGTATGGGATGCACGCATTTCTTATGAAGCAACAGATAAAATGAAGCTGTCGTTAGTTACAAAAAATATTTTCAATAAGGAATATATGGGAAGACCAGGAGATGTAAGACCTCCGCGCAATGTTTCTTTACAATTTTCATTTAGATTCTAATTAGTTCTTGTAAGAAAACTCAGTGTCAGATAAGAAAATGTCAAGAATGA
>JAVHQG010000219.1:0-2982 GCA_036171035.1 Bacteroidales bacterium | reverse complement strand
TAATAATTAATAATTTACGAATAAGTGATAAGTGTCAAGATTTTTTAATATTTTATATTAGTTCCACCTTATGAAAAGATTAAACCTGATACCATGAATTTTTAAGTATTAAGGAAATATGCAAAAAAAACGGTTGATAAGTTTTATATTTCTGTGATTTGAAGGAAATAAATACAAATCATAATTATGTTCAGAATATGAAAAACAGGATTAAATTTGCAGTTAATGAATTCTGACATTTTTAAGACATTAGCTGAGCCAGTAAAAGGGTTTTTTAAAGATAGGGGAAGCCGTTTTAACGCACTTGCTTTTCCTGTTGATGCCGAAGATGAGGTGAAAAATATTATGGCAAAAATCAAGAAAGAATATTATGATGCCACTCATCACTGCTATGCATACCGAATTGGGCATGAAAAAGAAATTTGGAGGGTAAACGACGATGGTGAACCTTCAGGAAGTGCAGGTCGCCCAATTTATGGTCAGATTCAATCGAAAGAACTCACAGATATTTTGATTGTTGTGATTCGATATTTCGGCGGCGTGAAATTGGGTGTAAGCGGATTAATAAATGCTTACAGAAATGCCGCTGCTGATGCGATTGCGAATGGGGAAATTATTTCAAAAACAGTAAATGTTTTATTTATAATCAATTTCGAATATACCGTTATGAATCATGTAATGAAAATAGTAAAAGATGAGAACATTTTGCAGCTTGAACATCAACTGGATCTACATTGTAAAATGAAATTATCTATTAGAAAAAGAGATGCTGATCGTATTTTAGTGATGTTTAGAAAAATTGAAGGCATAAAAGTTGAAATTTGTTAAATCAGCCTGTTTCATGCAAAAAATTATTTAACTCTACATTTGAATTTATTTATAAGTTTGCAAACTGAAAAAGTAAAAAAATCATAGATTTATGCTACTGCAGTTACTGGGGAAAGCAATTTTTAAGTATTCAAAATGGACAGCAGAACCATGGCCGGAAGGATTGAAGCAATGTATTGTTATTGAAGCTCCTCATACTAGTATGATGGATTTTTTTTTAGGAAAGCTCTATTTCTCTTCCAAAGGAATGAGGATATATGTCTTAATAAAAAAAGAAATGTTTTTTTTCCCCGCTGGTTCATTATTAAAAATCCTTGGAGCCATTCCCGTTGATAGAAACAGAGCTTCTCGCTTAGTTTTATATTTATCAGAAAAGTTAAAAGAACAAAAAGATTTAATTCTTGTAATTACGCCTGAAGCTACCAGAAAACCTGTAACCAGATGGAAAATGGGTTTTTTTTATATAGCTCTTAAAACAGGGTTGCCGGTTGCAGTTTCATATATTGACTATGAAAAGAAAAAAATGGGTGTAATTGAAGTATTCAAGCCAACTGAAGACATGGATATTGAAACTGAAATGAAGCGAATTAAAAGTTTATATAAAGGAGTTATGGCAAAATATCCTAAAAATTTCACATGTGAATAAATTGCTAATTATGGAAAAGGAAGCATTAATCATAACAGTAATACAGTCAGATTTGCATTGGGAAAATCATGAGAAAAATATCGTTGATTTTACACATAAAATTAATGCTATCCGGGAGGAAACAGATTTGATTATTCTGCCTGAAATGTTTACTACCGGATTTACAATGCGTTCAGCAGAACATGCAGAAACTATGGACGGATTCACTGTTCAGTGGATGCTTGACCTTGCTGCAAAAAAAAAATGTGCTATAGCCGGAAGTATCATCATTAATGAAAAAGATAAATATTTTAACCGATTTTTATTTGTTCAACAAAATGGTGAAATTGCAGCATACGATAAACGACATTTATTCCGAATGGGTAATGAGGAAAAATATTTTGAAAAAGGAAAAGAGCGCATCATTATTCACTACAAAGGTTGGAAAATTTGCCCCATGATTTGCTATGATCTTCGTTTTCCTGTGTGGAGCAGAAATAAAGATAATTATGATTTATTAATTTATGTTGCAAATTGGCCTGAGAGCAGAAAAGATGTATGGATCACATTGCTAAAAGCTCGTGCTATAGAAAATCAGGTTTATGTTGTAGGAGTGAATAGAGTTGGAAATGATGGGATGAAATTAAGCTATAGTGGCGACTCTGTTGTTCTGTCTTCAAGGGGTATAGCTATCAGTAATATCACTTCAAAGACCATTATGTCTGAAACAGTGACAATCTATAAAAATGAGTTGGCTGATTTTAGGAAAAAGTTTCCGGTTGGGCTGGATGCTGACAGCTTTGAAATTATTTAGGTAAATTTTTAATGTAGTACTGAAACGCCAAGCATAAAATCAATAAATGATCTGAAACTTCAACGGAAAGAGTCTATCAAATCCCTCGACTGCGCTCTGAGTCTATTCCACTAAATATGCTTTTTTCAAAAGGTAAGTCTAACTGATTTAACAAAAGATTGTTAATAATTAATAATTTTTTGTAGTCGGTTGATTTTAAAAATCATTTAGGTTTGTGAAAAAAATCGGATATGAAAAATTTCTCAATGGTTTTAAATGCAGTTCTAATAATTGCCATTGCACTACTCTATTTTTTATTTTTTTCTGAAAAGAAGCAAAATGCTCCATCACAGGAAATAAAAGCTGCTCCATTTGATCCTTCTACTGCTTCCAAAGTTTCGATGGTTTATGTCAATACAGATTCTTTGCTTGTTCAATATCAATTTGCAAAAGATTTGAATGATAAGTTAGTACAAAGGCAGAAATCGTCGAAAGCTGGTCTTGAATCAAAAGCGGCTAGTTTTGAAAAAGAAGCAGCAGCCTTTCAAGAAAAAGTTCAACGCAACTCTTTTCTTTCGCAGCAAAGTGCAGAATCGCAACAACAAGAACTAATGAAAAAACAACAAAATTTGCAACAACTAGAATATGATTTAACCCAACAACTTGCAAAAGAACAGCAGGATTTGAATAGGCAATTGTATGACAGTATTGTGAATTTTTTAAAAGAATATAATCA
>JAVHQG010000218.1:4483-14703 GCA_036171035.1 Bacteroidales bacterium | reverse complement strand
CAAGCTTTTGCTGAAGAATCGGATGTGCGGTATCTATTATTAATATGTTCATTATGCAAAGAATGTGGTTTTATCAGTAAATAAAAAATACAAAATTATGAAAACTGACGATCAATAACAGAACTTTGTGCAACATCTGCAATTAAATTTAACTTTTTTTCAGTAGCTTTTGCAAAAAATCTGTTATTTTGTAAAATATTTAACCACTAATCCTAAAAATCATGTCAGTTCTTGTAAATTTTACAATATTCCCCACAGATAAGGGCTTAAGTGTAAGCGAGCATGTTAGCAAAATTATTAAAATGATACACACATGTGGTGCAAGCTATAAACTAACCGCAATGGGCACCATAATTGAGACAGAGACATTAGCTGAAGTGCTGGTTATTATTGAAAACGCATATAAAATATTAGAACCTTATTGCGATAGAGTTTATGCAACAGCAAGTTTTGATATCAGAAAAAATAAATCAAATCGGCTTGCTCAAAAAATACAATCTATTGAACAAAAAATTGGAAAAGTAAATACATGATTTTGGTCTGCGTTTCTAAAATAATTAAACATCTTAAATATCTCAAATTAACATTCAAATACAATGAAAACAAAACATTTTTTAACACAATATTTGATCCTGTTATTTCTTTTTTTCGTAATAATTATTCCCTCAAACGCACAAAAAATTCAACTTCCATGGGATGAAACAGCGGGGATACCGTATCACATTTCTTATGACAGAAACAGTGGCTTCGATGCATTTACTTTTTGCGAAAACAATCAAATTGCATTCCTTTTAAAACAAGATAAAAAAATAAGAATTTTCAACATTGAAACTGGTTTAAAAATTCAGGATATAACTATTTCTATTCCTGCTTACGATTTTGCTTTTTATAATAATTGTTTCTACTTATTATCGTACAATCTGATTGAAAAAATAAATGTGGAAACAGAAGAACATCAAATTTTTGAGTTAAAAAATAATGATATTTATTTTGAAAAAATAAATGTGTCAAAAGGCAAAATACACCTATATACAAATAATCAGACAACGTGGGAAATAGCTGAAAACACTGGCGATCCTATATGTATTTCCAAAAATGGATTAAAAATAGATGATGGCATAATTGCAACATCAACCCGGCTTTCAAACCATAGTTTTGCCATCACAATAAATGGAGTTGATAAAAATTTTCAAACTATTAAAAAACTTGCCTCAGCAAAAATCACAGGATTCGATGGAACAAATTTATATGTGGACATGCAATTTATTGATCATGAAATCCCATTGAAAGTATCACGCGAAATATGGAGTATGAATGTAACCAAAAACGGTATAGATCCTAAATATAAAATAATATCAATTCCTAATTGTTATTATATTCATGTCACTAATGAATTTTATTTTTCAGCATTCGGCAGTTATTATTCGCTTACAGATCCTGAAGGGACAAAGATTTATAGTTTAGATAATACCACAATAAAAACAAGCGATTCTTATATCGGATATCATTACAATTATCACACATTAAAATCGCCAAACGAAGAAAATTCGCCACAGGGAAATGCAAAAGCAACAATTACCAGACCGGAAATTATTGCAAATGCAGAACCTTTTGCAACACATCAATGGACATGCAATGCAATTAACATTAAAAATTATACATGCAATGGCAAAACCGTACTTACTCCATCATGGGTAACTGTAGGAAGCAGAGTAGCTTTGCCATATATGTGGGGCGGCTGGTCTTCGCTTACACAATTTGATCAGGGATTACTTAATGGCGTTTCAGCAGGCGATTGCAATACTACAGGTGGTGGCGCAGGAGCATCGTGTGCCGTAGGTGTAGATTGCTCTGGCTTTATTTCCCGTGCATGGAACTTAACCTCAAAATATGGAACTTCTACTTTGCCAAATATTTCTACAGCTTACGCAAGTTATACAGAATTACTTCCCGGTGATATTGTGAATTATGCAGGGCATCACGTACGGCTTGTTCACACGTTAAATACCAATGGAACCTTTTTAATAATCGAATCATCAGCATCGGCAACAGACTGGAGAGTGGGATATTCTACATATTCTGTCGCAAACTTACAGGGAGTTTACATTCCCAGATACTATCAGAATGTTGTAAACACAGTAATTGACACCATTCCTCCCCAAACAAATATGAGTACAAGCAATTGGCATACCGGCAATTTTGATGTCGCTTTTACTGATTCAGATAATTCCGCAATTCAGTCGCTTTATTGGTTACCTACAGGTTTAATAAATTCCAATTGGTCAGCAAGCAAAAATAAAGGATTTTTTTACGACGATTTTAACACCGGTATAAATCCCCAATGGACAATGATAGAACCAAGCTGGAACATTAGTTCAGGAACGATAAACCAAACCAATGAATCGCTTTCTCAAAACAATGCGTTTACCACTCTTACTCAGGATAGCACTACATCATATTTATATCATTGGAAAATGAAATTATCAGGCAGCAATACAGATCGCCGTGCCGGAATTTATATTTTCGCAGACAGTGCTACAGCTAATCAACGAAATAATGCGTATATGATTTATTACAGAGCAGACCTTGATTTATGCCAGATTTATAAATCAGAAAATAATTCCATAACACTGATGACAGAAGACCCTTGTGTGATTGATGAAACAAATTGGTTCGACTGCAAAGTTACCTACAATCCGGCTACAGGCGATATTGTAGCTTTTTTGAACGATAAGCCCATAACCTCATGGACAGATTCTGTTCCACTTAAAAAAGGCAAATATATCTCGCTTAGAACAGGTTTATGCAATGCTTCCTACGATGAATTCAAAGTATATAAAAGTCGTTCGGATTTAGTACATATTACCACCGGTGCCACAGAAATGATTAATTGTGAAAATCCATCACCGCTGATACCTGCCTGCAAAATTTATTCAATTGCCATTGATATTTCAAATAATTTTAGGTTTACCTCTTTAGAAACAAATATTGATTTATCGGCACCACTTTCTATAATGAATGTTAATGATATTTTTCCATCAGATGCTGATACCTTAATTATTGGCTCTCCTGTTAATGCATTTTGGAATAATTCAACAGATGTAAACAGTGGAATAAACGGGTATCGATACGCATTAGGAACTGCACCAGGTACTGACGATGTGGTTTCGTGGACATGGGCAACAGATACCTCTGTTTTATGTACAAATATCCTGTTACAAATTGGACAAATGTATTATTTTTCGGTTTTAGCTGAGAATAATGCAGGCTTGTCATCAACAACATCCATTTCTGATGGATTCCTTGTTTTATCCTCAACAAAAGTTTTATTAATTGATAACATTACGAAAACAAAGGTTTATCCTCTGCCGGCAAAAGAAAACGTCAATTTCTTTTTCCCGGAAAATAACCGGTATCAATTAATAATAACCGATATGTCGGGAAAAATAATACAAGAAAATGAAATTGAAGGTTCATTATTTTCTTTTAATATCAAAAATTTAAACAATGGGATTTTCTTTTTTACATTAAAAAATCTATCAAGCGGAAATTTAGAAAAGGGGAAATTTTCTGTTGTTAAGTAGTATTTAAAAGATGATTCACGTGCTGTAATATTTTATTTTCTGATTACGTTTTTTCATAAAACTCTTTTGTAATTCATTAAAACATACTTATTTTGCAAAAAAATATATAATGAAATTTATTATCATCATTCTGACATTGTTCATTGCAGGTTTCGTTTCTGCTCAAAATAAGCCCATTGACAATAAATTGTTAACTGAAAAAAATGAGATTTTCTCTTTAAATGGCACACCATACACAGGTTCTTGTTTTGAAAAGTATCCCAGCGGTGCAAAAGGAATAGAGGGGGCATATAAAGATGGAAAGAAAGACGATGTTTGGGTATGGTATTACGAAAATGGATCGAAGAAAAGAGAGACGAACTACAGAAATGGCAAAATACACGGGTTGAGTATTATCTGGTATAAAAACGGTCAAAAACGATCAGAGATTATCTATGATAACGGTCAAAATGTAAAGCAATATCGTTGGGATGAGGAGGGCAATTTTCTACCCCCACCTCAATTCGGCGGTGGTCAATAATCTGGAGCGGAACCCCAAAAATTATATTTATTTGCATCATCACACAAAAATTTCTACCTGCTTATTGGAAATTTTGTATGTGCATTGTTCACCAAAAATTTCAGAGAAATAGACTCCCGATTGTTCTCCATTTTTATTTACAAAATGTATCATGGCAAGGTTTTCATTTTTCTGCCCAACCTGTAATCGTGCATCACAATGCGGGCACTCATATTTTGACTTCATAGTTATTTAATATTTTTCACAGAAGTATTAAAACAAACTTAATTTCGACAAAATATGAAGTCGATTATAATGTTTTACATACCAATACACTATTTTTAATAACATTATTAAAACACCAACTACTCATTGTATTTCTGAATTATTCTCTTATTTTTGATATTAATATTAGAAGACAACAAAAATGAAATATCGAGTCACACTATTCTTTCTATTTTTTTCCTCTCTTTTATTTGCACAAATTACAATTAAGATATCGAGTGTACCACAGTATTATACTCCCTTGCTTGATACTATTTTTATTACTGGAAGTTTTAATAATTGGAATGCAGCAGATTCTTCTTACAGAATGATTTATCAGCAAGATGGAAGTTATTTAATAAATATCACAGCAACACAAGGGAGTACGGTTGAATACAAATTTACTCGCGGTAACTGGAATAATGTTGAAACGCAGTCAGATGGATCATTTCTGGCAAACAGAGGTTTTATTTATAATGGACCAGCTACAATTACAAACCAGATTGCAAATTGGAATGATATGCTGGGATGGCACACTGCAATAGGCAATACAACCATACTTGATTTAGATTTTAAAATTCCTCAATTAACCAGAAATAGACGTGTGTGGATTCATTTTCCACCTGATTATGTTACAAGTAATAGTCACTATCCGGTTTTATATATGCAGGATGGACAAAACTTATTTGATGCCGTTTACGCACCCTTTGGAGAATGGAACATTGATGGCTCTATGGATAGCCTTTTCAATGTGTTTAGCCCTACGGCTATTGTTGTGGGGATTGACCATGGTGGGAATGACAGACTAAATGAATATTCTCCGTGGACTAATGCGTCGTATGGCGGTGGCGAAGGTGAATTGTATTCTGCATTTATAGTAAATACACTTAAACCATTTATTGACGCTCATTTCAGAACCTTATCCGGGCGGGATTATACAGCAATCATGGGCAGTTCCATGGGAGGATTAATATCATATTATGCAGCCATGAAATACCAAAATATTTTTAGTAAAGTAGGCGTTTTTTCACCTTCATTCTGGTTTTCAGATTCAGTTTACAATTTCACTAGCACACAAGGTCATCAGGGAAACATGAAATTTTACTTTATGTCCGGTCAACAGGAAGATGTAGATATGGTACCGGATATACAAACGGTTATGAGTACAATGCAATCACATGGATTTTTGCAAAGCGAGATGACACTTGTTACAAAGGCAGATGGACAACATTCAGAATGGTTCTGGAAGCGCGAATTTCCCGAGGCTTTTAAATGGTTGTTCAGCGGTGTTACTGATGTCAACAAGATGCCCGAAAATAATGAATTCGATGACCTTAATATTCGCCAAAGTCAAAAACAAATTTTTATAAAAATCTCTGATGAAAATTCTGCGAAATTGATGATTTATGATGTAAAAGGAAGCCAATTATTTAATAAAAATATTTCTGGTCAGGAACTGCTGAACATTGATTTTCTTTCAAGTGGATTTTATATTGTTATCCTACAACGTCAATCCGGTTCAATCTGCAAAAAGTT
Source organism: Bacteroidales bacterium (assembly GCA_036171035.1). Taxonomy (GTDB): domain Bacteria; phylum Bacteroidota; class Bacteroidia; order Bacteroidales; family GWF2-35-48; genus GWF2-35-48. Next base: position 8,820 of record JAVHQG010000218.1, on the reverse strand, counting down.
GGTTATTGAATAATTTAATCTTTTACAAATACTACAACCACAGCACCAATAATCATACAACATCCTCCTAAAATCAAGGTATAAACTGCGTTTCCATTAAATATTGATTTTGTTAAAAATCCCAACAAGCTAGCTGCAAATATCTGTGGAATCACAATAAAAAAATTAAAAATCCCCATATACAATCCCATTTTTTCTTGTGGAATAGAACCCGTTAAAATAGCATACGGCATTGAAAGAATGCTAGCCCAGGCAAGCCCAATCCCAAGCATGGAAACCAGTAGCATATTTGGATTTGAAATAAAATATACAGAAATAAGGCTTATCCCTCCAATCACAAGAGAAATCATGTGTGTGGTTTTTCTGTTTGTCCATTTAGCAATAACCGGTAGGAAAAAAGCCACAATTGCAGCAAAACCATTATATGCAGCAAAACAGACTCCAACCCAATCGGCTCCTTTGTTGTAGAGAACAGAAGTGGGATCATTTGTACCATAAATATGTGCCGTTACTGCATTGGTCATGTAAATCCACATAGCAAATAATGCAAACCAAGAAAAAAACTGAACAACAGCTAATTGCTTCATCGTTGATGGCATGTTGGAAAGATCATTTAATATCTGAACAAGTCCACTAGTATTGTTTTCATTTTTTTCGAGTAAATAAGCAACAAAATATAGAACTCCTAAAACAAAAAGTCCAATTGAAAAAATGTTTAGTTCTTTGTTAAATTGTTTGAGATAAAATAGCAAAAACAGTCCAATTCCGAAAAAACTGAATATTGTTCCATAAACAAGCTTCCGTGAACCTTTTGGGCGTATTTGATTTGTAAAAACATTTGTTTTTATTAATTGCTTTTCTTGAAAACTTTTTAACACATCCGGTGGGTATTCTTTGGTTCGAAAAACAGTCCAGAAAACTGCACCAAAAAGAACAACTGCGCCAAGATAAAACGAGTATTTTACCGATTGAGGAATTTCTCCGATACCGGCTGTATTTGGAACACTGAAAAAGTTTGTCAGCAAATAAGGCAATGCAGATGCAACAACGGCACCGAGACCAATAAAAAAACTTTGTGTAGCAAAACCCTGTGTTCTTTGCTCTTCGGGAAGCATGTCTCCTACAAATGCTCGAAAAGGCTCCATGGAAATATTAATAGAAGCATCCATTATCCACAGCATACCTGCTGCCATCCATAAAAATGCGGAATTTGGAAGAATAAATAAAGCCAATGATGCCAATATAGCACCTGCAAAAAAGAAAGGTCTTCTACGCCCCCATTTACCCCAGGTTCTATCGCTATAATAACCAATAATGGGCTGTAAAATTAAACCGGTTACAGGTGCTGCAATCCAAAGAATTGGAATATCTTCAATTTTTGCCCCTAATGTTTCAAAAATCCTGCTAACATTGGCATTTTGAAGAGCAAACCCGAACTGAATCCCCAAAAATCCAAAACTCATGTTCCAGATTTGCCAAAAAGATAGACGAGGCTTTAGATTCATCGGCTAATTCCCATAATACAGAATTTTATCTGATTCTGTTTTTTGTGAACTTATTATTTTATAATAATAGTACCCTGTCTTCACTTTTGTTCCGTCTATTGAATTCCCTTTCCATGTCGCAAAATGTATTCCTGAATTTTGTTTTTCATTTGCGAGAACAGCTATTTCAGATCCCAAAATATCATAAATTTTAACTGTAACAAATCCTGCATCTGACAAATTATAACTTATGTTAATCTCTGTATTAAAGGGGTTTGGATATGCACACGAATGCAACGAAACCATATCCTTCATTTTATTTTCAGGACTATTTGTGGTAACATCAATTACAGGAACAGGCAGGCGTTGATCTGTGTAAACATGATATTCACCGGGCTGATACTGCATAGTGAAATTATTCCCGGCTATTTGCCCTGCTTGAATTTGCACGCTATCTCCACTTAAATAATCGTACCAATATCCTGCATGTGAAAATTCCGGCCATACAGATTGTGCTGTAACGTCAAAGTTTCCAACAACAACACATGCCATAGTAGAGCCGGTAGAGCCGTCATCGAACAATCGAATGCGTTTGTCTCTGTTTCCAACATTCATCTCATAATTCGATGTGCGAAACAAATGATAGGTGGTTTTTAGCTTAATCAGTGCAGCATATGTCTGGAATAATTTCAATCGGTACTGATCGTGCATATATTCCCACTTTGGAGGTTTTTTATCTGTTCGTGTATCATTGGTACCCGAAGGCCAGAGAATTGAATAATCATATCCGCGCTCACCAAATTGCCACATCATTTTTGGCCCTGGAACAGTAAAGAAAAATGCTGCAACCTGTGCCATGCGATCAAGTGCAGTTGTAAATTTACGTGTATTATACAAAGTATCTGTTCCTGAAACGTTCATATTCCCATATGTGATATTATTGTACATAAGTCGCTCTTCATCATGACTTTCCATGTATCCCACAAGGTTGTGATAATTCCATTGTCTTGCTTTATATGATATTGCCCATTCAAAATTTGAATTATCGTTATACCAACCCATTGATGCTTGATTATACTGTACATTTGCGCTCATTCCTGCCCAAATCATAAAACCATATAGATACAAGTCTGTTTCTTCTGAATTATCAGCAAAATGTTCTAAAATCAAATACATTCCGGGATGATTGCTCCATAATTTGCCTGCCATTCTTTTTAAATATCCAACTCTATCGGCATCATATGCTGCCCACCCACCAACATCAGTGCTATTAATGTTTCCATGACTATCATACGTAACAGTGGTACGGTTTGTAAATCCTTTTGAAAGATCGAATCTATATCCATCAATGTGATAAAAAGTAGTCCAATAATTCAGCACACTATCAATAAAATTTTGAGTATATACACTACCGTGATTAAAGTCGTTGTTGTATCCAAAAGGATGTGGAATAAGCTCATTAAACCAAGGATTTCCAGGCAATGGGCGAGCCTTATCTTTATCATAATATAGCCTTGCCATTGGATTTTGACCCGATGCGTGGTTTAACACAATATCAAAAATCACAGCAATGTTTTTCTCGTGGCATTTGTCAACAAAATGTTGCAGCATTGTTTTTGTACCATAACATTTATCAGGGGCAAAAAAATTGTTAGGCATATATCCCCAACTATCATTGCCATCGTATTCCATCACAGGCATGAGCTCTATTGCATTCACACCAAGCCGTATGAAATAGTCAATTGAATCAAGAACAGTTTGATAATTATGCCACAGATGCCAGTCGCGCACAAGCAATTCATAGATTACAAGATCTCGATTATCGGGTCGCTGAAAACTCTGATCGGTCCATTGAAACGATGATTGTGCCGTTTGAAAAACCGATACTAGTTGTGATGTTTTATTTACAGGATATCCTATAAGATTTGGATAAATAATAGGATGTATTTGTGGGTCATTCCAACGATCGAGAAATTTTTCAGCATATGGGTCACCAATATTAATGCTGTTGTCAACAAAATATTGATACCTGTATTCTTTTTGTGGTACCAGTCCATTTAGCTGAATCCAATAATGTTGTCCGTCTAAAGTTTTTTTCATTTTGTAGGCAGGATCGAGTTCCCAGTTACTTAAATCAGAAATCAGATAAACAAAATTCTTGTTTGGAGCCAAGAGTTGCAGCACTACTGTTGAGTCGTTTATATAATTGATTCCCTCATGTGTTCCTGCCGGTGCATTTGCTAATGTTGAAGCTTGTTCAACAATAAAATAGCTGCTGTCACTGATTGATTGGCTGTTTTGTTCTGCAATAAACCAATATCTGTGTTTCCCATAACTCGAAGCCGGCAAACTGAAATTCAGAACTGAATCGTAAGTCTGTGCAATCAGTCCTCCATCATAAAATAAATTAATCATGGAAGTGCCAATGGATGAAACCTGAATATTGATATTACTATTAATTACAGGAAGTAACGGAAAATTATTAGGAGCCGTAAAACGTGCAAATCGGTTCGTTCTCCATGTGTGAATAAAAAAATCGCTGCCATCAGCATTTTTACCTGCAAGACTACCATCAGCATTGCGGAAAACGAAACACAACTCTTTTAAAATTTCCTGAGAACTTAGTCCATAGAAGTTTTTGATAAAGAATTTAGCTTTATGAATATTCCCTCCCATATTCTGCATCAACACAGATGAGTCTATAACGCCCCATTCAGCAGGCTTATGAATCCAATCGCCTTGATTTACACTTTCAGTAGTTATCACACCTGTGTGCATAAAAACATCCTGTACACCATTCAGTGCAGCATTTCCAAGCGCAGCATTGTAATAAATAGTGATTGTATCGGTCAT
>JAVHQG010000218.1:0-4383 GCA_036171035.1 Bacteroidales bacterium | reverse complement strand
TTTTTTTATTCAACAACAATTTTTTTTCTTTCTATCATTTTCCCGTTTGAATAGAGTGCTGCAAAATATATTCCTGCTGAAAGCTTGTTGGTATTTGACCATGATGCACTATAACTACCGGCTGCTTTCTTTCCATCAACTATTTGACCCATTTCTTTTCCTGCCATATCATATACTGCAAGCTTAACTGTGTTCATTTTTTCTGTTACAGAATAAATAAATTGTGCTTCATTTTTAATAGGGTTTGGATATACAGAAAGATAATGGACGGAATTATCAGCAAGGACAGGAGCTGACGTAGTGTTCGTAACAAAAGTAACAGCAGGGAAAGGAGTTCCGGGATCGCTTCCTTGTACAACAGTAGGATTCGAGGTAAGGTCAACAATAAATAAGTCTTTTCCCAAATCATCTCTTCCTGTCAAGGTAGCATCTTCATTACGGAAAACCATGCCGATTGTATGCGGAGCACCGCCATCAAAAATATTCCAGACAGTTGATTGCACTACAGGATGTGGGTCGTTTGGATCAGAAAATGTTGTTGTATTTACGAGTGCGGCATTTGAAAAATAATCTTCAATCAAAAATTCAATGGAATAAACCCCATCACCCAAATTGGTCATTAACCCAACGCCGTCGTCTTGTGGATTTTCGCCCCAGTTGCCCACAACATGCTGCCACACATTCGATCTGTAAGGCAGAATCTGTTGCAAACAGAAAAACAAATTTGAATCTTGCAAGGCACAATCACGAAGAAAAGCACTTCCGTTCCAGTCTAAATCACAGGTACAAAGTCCCAAATGCGCATATACTTTTGCACATGATGAAGGAATTCCATTCCCGCCACCCATACTGTAATCAAGACTAGACATCAACTTTGTGTCTAATGTGATTTTAAGATAATGATTCGATTTTTGTTGTGCAAACACTGAGGTTGCAAACACAACCAACATAGAGAAAAGTAAATTTTTCATATCCTATCTTTTTTAATTTATTTTAATGATTTTTTTCTGATACACTGACTTTCCGATACAGACTTTTAAAACATATACTCCTGATGCAAAATCTTTTAGCGAGATGATTTCCTGAAATTCATAAGGAATATTTTTGTACTGTTTTTTTATGATTTCTGTTCCTGTAATGTTAGTGAGAATCAATTTAATATTGCCATTTTTTGCATTATATAAATTTACTGTAATATTATCTTTTGTAATGCTTGGAAACACACTAAATTCGTGTAAAATGGAATTATTTTCAATACCTGTTGTCACAAATATTGTTTCCAGATGAATGCTGGTATCACAAGCATTTCCGACCGTTAGCCGAACGGTGTATTGCCCTTGCAACAGATAGTTCCATGTAACATTTCCGGCAACTGTGCTTTCGGTGCTTCCATTGTTTTGAAAGTCCCAAAAATAATTTACGGCATTGGTTGAAAGATCAGTAAACGACACACTTAAGCCGTTTTCAACATATGAAAAATCTGCATTTGGAAGATCAACAAAAGCAATGTGAACCAAATCAAATCCGGTGCATCCATTGTTAGAAACGGTTACAGAATAAGTATTTGTTGTGTGTACCGTTATTTGCTGTGTTGTGTCGCCGGAAGACCAATGATATGCCTGAAATCCGTTGCCTGCATTTAGTGTAACAGAATCGCCTGTGCAGCGCCCTTGATCGTTGCCAATATTCACATAAGGAATGGTTCCGAATGTAACATGTATGGTATCTGCGGCACTGCATCCTTCTACAGTGTTCATTACTTTAACCCAATAGTTTCCACTTGCAGATGCTGTGATAAAATCACCATGTGAGCCATCAGACCACACAATAGAATCAATAGGGTTTGTTTCAAATAGAGGTGTAACACCCGAAAATGAAGTAACAGGTGGAACGACTTTCATGTTAATCCAAATATCATTTCCACCGGCATCTTTGCCTGTAAGTGTGCCTGTTTCATTACGGAAAACCATGAGAACACCATTCAGTGCACTGTCTGTAGGATATGCAAAATAATCAACAGGATTAATTGTTATGCGCCATAAATTAGTTCCGATATTTTTCATTGCACCGGTTCCATCGTCCATGCCCCAGTTACCTTTGGTATATTGCCATCCGCCATTAGTGTGGAGTTCAGCGGCAGCGTGCATATATACTTTTGTTGCGCCTGCTAAACCTGATATACCCTGTGTTGCATCGTATGTTATAGTTAAAGAATCTCCGAAAGGTGAAATCAATACATTGGGTTCAAGAATAAGAGAACCCAGTCCACAAATGGAGGTATCGTTGCCAAGACTAACAGAAATAGGGCAATTGCTTTGAGTAGCTTCAGTAGTAAAATTCCATGTAGTTGCTGTGCTGATTCCTGCGAAATTATTATTTGACATATCTTTAAAAGCAGTTGCATCAACGGTTATATAATAATCTGTTAATGGAACTAAATTGTTGATATTAATCGTAGCTACACTATTTGCGATTGTTACATCAGCAGTAGTTACATCAATGGTTTGAACGATAGAATTATCTGATACTTTTTTAATAATGATATTTCCTGTTCCTTTTTGAATATTTTCATCAAAAATAATGGTGAGATCAGTATTAATGGCAACAGAAGCAGCATTATCTGCCGGAGTAAATGTAGTTACCAGAGGAGCGGTAACATCGGCTATAGCACCAACCAAAAATTCATAATTCAAATTATTATTATTTAAAATATTTAGAGACAAATAATCTATAGAAGCCTGTAGTGGTGTGCTATTAATAGTTGTTAAAAGATAATATTTTACTGTTGTTGCAGCAATATTTGCAGGTATTGTTCCAGAATAATTTGTTGTTGCAACCTGCGCCATTTGAACAAATGATGATGTTGCCCAATTGTCTGTGGTGTAACGAATATATAAATATTCTCCGGCAGATAATTCCGTGGATAGATTCGCAGAAACCACAACATTGTCTGCACTTGTTACACTTGTTGAAAGTGGCGTTTGTGATGTTGAATTAATGGAAGCCGGATTATAAACTGTTTCCAAAATTGCCATATCGTTATTTACTGTAGCACTTTTACCGACGATAAATGTATAATATGAATTTGTAACTATCGGAAATTCAAGATTGTGATCCCAACTTCCTGTTGTAAAATAGTATGAAGCATCTGTTAATTTCTGATTTACAACTCTGGTAAAATCGGTACTGCTTCCGCACCATTTTGGATTCCACACACTTGCGATCGTGTTAAACAAACATGCACCTGTGCCGGTTGACAATGATTGCACTTTAGCAGCAGATACAACGCCCCTGTCTGCCATTGTATAATCGCCCCATGCTGCATTATTTATATTAGTAAACAAATTTGCAGGTTGCGAAAATATGTTGCCGGCAAAAAGTGTTGCGAAAAGGATAAGGTAAAATTTATTCATGTTACGATGTTTATAATATTATTTATATGGGGTATCCGATTATCTCCCGCAATTTATTATTTACATATGTTATGCACTTATTAGCCCCAGAGGGGCGCTATATTTGTAGAAAGTTAAATACATCTATAATTTAGCTCCGCAGGAGTGTAATATTTATCGGACAATAATAATTAAAATTATTTCTGCTCTAAAATTCAAATATACAAACATTATCTGATTCACCGACTACATTTCAACTTGTTTTATCTGCTTTTGAATATCAGTTTGCCGGCATTTAATGTGGGTTGCCAGGGAGATTGGGTTGCAAATTCATTAGTTTTTTCTTTTTCATATTTGTTTATATCTTTGTATTAAAAATTATTACTAAATGGAAACAACCTATCGCATAAAAGCATCTGATCTTAATAAAGGTTTTTTAGATTCGATAAAAATTCTTTTTAAGAAGAAAGAAATAGAGATTAGCATCACAGATGAAATAAATGATGAAACAAACTTTTTACTTACAAATCCCACAAACAAAGCACATCTATTTGAGGCAATAGAAGAACTAAAACACGGCAAAAATCTTGTGCGTTTCAGCGGCGATGAATTTGAAAAATACACACAAGAATTGCTAAAAAAATGAAACCAATAATATTTGCTTCGCAAGCAAAAAAAGATTACGATGATTGGGCTAAAAGCAACAAAAAAATATTTATAAAAATTGTTCTGATAATAAATGCTATTGACAGGAATCCTTATGAAGGTATTGGGAAACCGGAACCCCTTAAACACGAATTGGCTGGTTACTGGTCTCGGCGAATCAATAACAAAGATCGCATTGTATATACAATAACACCCCTGAACGAAATTTATATTGCAAGTTGTAAAGGACATTATAATTGATGTTACGCAGAATATTAACTATTCTTGATTTTTCTGCTCTAAAATTCAAATATACAAACATTATCTGATTCACCGACTACATTTC
>JAVHQG010000217.1:0-2996 GCA_036171035.1 Bacteroidales bacterium | reverse complement strand
AAAAATAAAATAGAGACACCCTTCATCTACTTTATCAAAAAAAACTTTAAAGAATCTGCTAATTTATCAAGGTCTTCTTCATTGTTAAAAATATTCAAAGCAATGCGGATGTGTTCATTTCTGATTGATGTAAAAATGTTTTGATTTTCGAGATATTTTAAGCAATCTTCATTTGATTTTGCATTGAGACTAATGGATAAAATAGCAGATTGTTCTCTCGTATTTGTAACAGGTGAAATAGTTATTACATCAAAAGGTTTTATTCTTTCTAATAGATAATTATAAAGCTGTGCGATTCTATTTCGAATATTCTCAAACCCAATATTTTCGAGATATTCAAAAGCTGTTTTTGCAGCCAGCATCGTTTGAAGATTTGATGTACCAAATGAATATTGATCAGCTGAATCATATACTTCAAAAGGAACATTTTTACCATTATGAATAAAATTTCCATCAGATGGTTTCACAGAAAGCCAGCCTGCAATAGGTGATGGGAATCTTTTTCTAAATGCATCTGACGTATAAAACATCGTACCTATATGGCCTGCAAAGCCCCATTTATGAAGAGAACAGGTAAGCACATCAATATTCATTTGTTGAACGTCTATCGAAAAAATAGGGAATCCCTGTGTTGCATTTACAATATGTAAAATGTTCAATTTTTTAAGTGCTGCACCAAGTTTTACTAAATCCTGCCTGAAGCCGGTTGCAAATTGCACATATGATGTAACTACAGCCTTTGTATTCATATCAATTTCTTTCAAAATATCATCAATGTGATATCTGTGGTTGATATGTTTTACATATTTCACAGTGATATTCTGATACTCGTAAGGAACTGAATTAGAAGGAAACTCTTCCTCCATCGAAATAATGTTAAACTTCCCTGAAATACCTTTATTAAAAGATAGTGCCACGAGCGACATTGCCAATGAATTATTTGAAACAAACGAAACATCCTGCACATCAGCATTGATAAGGGTTGCAAGATGTTTTTTGAACGCATTTACTTTTTCTAAATCTTTTTGCCAATGTATATCGCCAAATTGATTGAGTTTTTTATATTCTGCTTGAATGCATTCCATTACTATCGTGGGCATAGGCGACATGCCTGCACTCTGAAAATATACAGCATTTTCAGTTACCGGAAAATCTTTCCTTATTTTATTCCAATCCATGGGTTATTTTTTAATCTGCTATCAATTTTTTATATCTGATTCTCTTCGGACCTTCATCTCCCATGCGTTTCTTTCTGTTTTCCTCATATTCGGAATATGTACCTTCAAAAAAGCACACTTCAGAATTTCCCTCAAAAGCAAGTATATGAGTAGCAACCCTGTCAAGAAACCAACGGTCGTGCGAAATCACAACTGCACAACCTGCAAAATTTTCAAGGCCTTCTTCCAATGCCCTGAGTGTATTTATATCAATATCATTAGTAGGCTCATCGAGCAGTAAAACATTTGCTTCTTCTTTCAGCGTGAGAGCAAGGTGCAACCTGTTTCTTTCACCACCTGAAAGGATGCCGCATTTCTTTTCCTGATCGGCACCACTAAAATTAAATCGTGCCACATATGCACGAGCATTCATAGTACGATCGCCAAGTTTTACAAATTCAAGACCTCCTGAAATTACTTCAAATACAGTTTTTTCTAAATCAATGGCAACATGAGATTGATCTACGTAACCAATTTTTACTGTTTCTCCTATTTTAAATGTGCCTTTATTTGGGATTTCTTGTCCCATAATTAATCGGAATAATGTTGTCTTTCCTGCGCCATTCGGACCAATAACACCTACAATTCCGGCAGGGGGTAGCGAAAAATTCAAATTATCATACAGCACTTTATCGTCAAATGCCTTCGTTACGCCATGCGCTTCAATAATCATCTGCCCAAGTCTGGGACCATTTGGGATAAATATTTCAAGACGTTCTTCTTTTTCTTTCGTATCTTCATTCATCATTTTTTCATACGCATTGAGCCTTGCTTTTCCTTTCGCATGACGTGCTTTAGCTCCCATACGTACCCATTCTAGTTCGCGCTCAAGTGTTTTCTGTCGTTTGCTGGCTTGTTTTTGTTCTTGCAGCAATCGGGTTGATTTCTGTTCCAACCAAGAGGAATAATTCCCCTGCCAGGGAATTCCTTCGCCTCTGTCTAATTCCAGAATCCAGCCTGCTACATTATCAAGAAAATAACGATCGTGCGTGATAGCAATCACTGTCCCTTTATATTGTTGCAAATGTAATTCCAGCCACTGTATTGATTCTGCATCTAAATGATTAGTGGGTTCATCAAGTAAAAGCACATCAGGCTCTTTCAACAATAAACGACACAATGCAACACGTCTTTTTTCGCCTCCTGAAAGCGTCCCGATAATTCTACTACTTTCGGGACATCGTAAAGCATCCATCGCTCTTTCAAGCATGTGATCGAGCTCCCACCCGTTGGCATGATCAATTTTTTCGGTTATAACACCTTGCTTTTCTATGAGGTTATTCATCTCCTCATCGCTCATTGGTTCTGAAAAGCGCAAATTTATCTCTTCATATTCTTTCATCAGATTAACAGTCTCCTGCACACCCTCCTCCACTATTTCCTTTACAGTTTTTGAATCATCAAGAATAGGCTCCTGCTCAAGCATCCCAATAGAAAATTCTTTATCAAAAACAATTTCCCCCTGAAATGATTTTTCAAAGCCTGAAATAATTTTTAGTAAGGTCGATTTCCCAGAGCCATTCAATCCAATAATACCAATTTTTGCACCATAGTAAAAGGATAAATAAATATCTTTCAACACCTGTTTATGAGGTAGAAAAATTTTATTCACACCTACCATTGAGAAAATTATTTTTTTATCGTCAGACATATAGTTAATTTAATTAAAATTAATGTTTAAGTCTGTAAATTTAATAATTACAGGTGAATATTAAAACAAATTTTCGACCTTGATCTTTTTCTCCGGTTGCGTCAACTTGCAACATGCCATAAAAAAAA
>JAVHQG010000216.1:0-3016 GCA_036171035.1 Bacteroidales bacterium | reverse complement strand
TAAAATTATGATAAAACTAAAAATATGGCTACAGAAAAATTAATTTTAATAATTCTTGATGGATGGGGAATTGGGGATCAATCAAAGACTGACGCAATTGCTCAAGGCGATACTTCATATTTAAAAGATTTGGTTGCACATTATCCAAATTCACAATTGTTTGCTTGTGGCGAAGATGTGGGCTTGCCTGATGGGCAAATGGGCAATTCAGAGGTTGGTCACTTGAATATTGGTGCGGGTCGAGTGATTTATCAGGATCTTGTGAGAATTAATAAAGAAATCAGGGGGAATGAAATCCTAAAAAATCAGGCTTTAACAGAGGCTTTCAAATATGCAAAAGACAATCATAAATCAGTCCATTTTCTTGGTTTAGTTTCTGATGGGGGTGTGCATTCGTTGGATACACATTTATATAAACTATGTGATATGACCAAAGATTATGGTCTGAAAAATGTTTATATACATGCACTAACAGATGGACGTGATACTGATCCCCGAAGTGGTTTAGGATTTATTCGTAATCTTGAAAATCATTTGGAAACATCAAATGGCACAATTGCAACTCTTGTGGGTCGGTATTATACTATGGATCGCGATAAACGCTGGGAACGAGTGAGAGAAGGTTATAATTTGCTAGTGCATGGAAAAGGGAAACCTACAGAAAATATCACGCAAGCTATGCAAGAATCATATGATGCAGGGGTTACCGATGAGTTTATTAAGCCAATTGTGAAAGTTGACAGTGCAGGGAATCCAATTGCTAAAGTAGCATCCGGCGATGTTTTCATATGCTTTAATTTCCGCACAGACAGGCTTCGGGAAATAACGAGTGTACTCACACAAGATGATATGCCTGAATTTGGCATGACAACTATCCCTTTGCAATATTATACCATGACTTGTTATGATGACAGATTTAAAGGAGTGAAAGTTATTTATGATAAGGATAAGGTGTCGATGACACTTGGTGAAACTCTTGCTCTTGCAGGGAAAAAGCAACTGCGTATTGCAGAAACCGAAAAATATGCACATGTTACATTTTTCTTTTCAGGTGGGAGAGAAGAACCTTTTGAAAATGAACAGCGGATTTTAAAATCATCACCAAAAGTTGCTACATATGACTTACAGCCAGAGATGAGTGCGTATCTTGTAAAAGATGCGATTGTGACAGAATTAAAAAAACAAGAAATTGATTTTGTTTGTTTGAATTTTGCAAATGGAGATATGGTAGGGCATACAGGTGTGTATGATGCTATTATCAAGGCCATTGCAACGGTGAATCAATGTGTGCGAGAGGTAGTTGAAACAGCTAAAGCAAATGGTTACACAGCTCTTATTATTGCCGATCATGGGAATGCCGATTATGCAATAAATGAAGATGGATCACCTAACACAGCACATTCGCTCAATCGAGTTCCGTGTATTTTAGTCTCTGAAAAATATAAAAAAATACAAAATGGTATTCTTGCAGATGTTGCACCAACGATACTGAAAATAATGAATATCGCAATACCAAAAGAAATGACAGGAAAAGTTTTGGTTTAAATAATAATACAATGCTACAAATTGATAACACGATCATCAGTCTCGATATACTTGAAAAAAAATTTGTTTGTAATATTCAAGAATGTTGTGGCGTGTGTTGCTTAAATGGAGATTCAGGAGCACCTTTAGATGAATTTGAAATTAAAATTCTGGAGATATATTATCCACGCATAAAACCATTTATGACATCCGAAGGAATTGAGGTGATTGATAAGGTTGGCACATTTATTATTGATGTGGAATTTGAGAAAGTGACACCTTTAATTAATGGAAAAGATTGTGCTTTTTCAAATGTTGCTGATGGCATTTATTACTGTGCAATAGAAAAGGCATTTAATGAAGGTGTTATTGATTTTCAGAAGCCGATTTCGTGCCATTTATATCCAATAAGGGTAAAAAAACATAAAGATTTTGAAGCAGTAAATTATGATAAATGGGATATTTGTAATTCTGCTACACAGCCATTATCACATCAGGGTAAACCACTGTACATTTTTTTAAAAGAAGCACTAATTCGTAAATATGGACAAGATTGGTATGATCAACTTGATTATGCTGCAAAAAATCTTGATATTAAAAAGTATGGAAATGTTTAATAAATCATATTTTTGCTTATAAAAATTAAAAATATCTATGCTTAAAATTCAGATATTATTTTTTTTTATATTTTTCTTGTTGAATGGTAGGAATGTGTCAGCCCAAGTGATGCAGGAAAATTATAAATTCACCTATTTTGGCATCAGTTTAAGCCCGATTATTCCTAGTAATATTATTCAAAAAAACGATTTTATAGTTGAAAGAGATTCTATTATTTTTGAGGTAAAACAAAAACCGAGTTTTGTTTTTGGCATGGAAGTAAAGCATGATTTTACTCGTTTTTTTGCAGTACAGACAGGAATAAATTTCGCAAAAAGAATTTATGATATTACAGCAACAGAAAAAGATACTGTATTCCATGCGAATCTTAATTTTATTGGATATGAAATTCCGGTTTTGGCATTAGGATTTGTTCGAATTACAAAGAATTTTTATCTTGATCTTTCTGCCGGAGGATGTTTAAATTTTTATCCATCAGACATTGTTGTCCCACACTTTTACGGCAGAAGATATAGATGGGCACAAACATCACTGCTTTTAAATCTGGGTCTTGAATTTCGACATGAAACAGTTGGTAATTTTTACCTTGGAATATTATATCAATATCATGATAAAAGTATGATGACAGCTTATTATTATAGAGATGACATCTATGGAAAAGCAAACTCGTATGCTGGTTTATCCGGGAATTATTTATCCATAAATTTAAAATATTATTTCCCACAAAACCCTGAGAAATCAAAGAACAAAGAGGGACAATAGTTAAAAGTTATAAAGTTATAAAGTTATAAAGTTATAAAGTTATAAGTTTCTTAGCGCCTTAGCGACTTTGCGGTGAATAAAATGTTGGATGTTGAATATTGAATGTTGAATG
>JAVHQG010000215.1:0-14823 GCA_036171035.1 Bacteroidales bacterium | reverse complement strand
TGCAGGCTTTTGAAAATCAAGGAGTTTACTTTTGTAAATGACTGTTTTCAAAACTCGGCATACTGCTAGTAACAGTATGAGCGAGCTTGTGGGTTGTTTAACGAAATTATTGGCGTTTTCTTGCGGACACTAAATAGCAGGGGGAAAACTATTATAGGGTTTATACTCAAAGTTATATTTTGAAAACGAAGCTCGTTTGTAATTGATGAACGAATGAAGGAATTGAATTTATCTAAATTTTAATAAACAAATTTTTACTAATGAAATCATATTTTATTGAAAGGACTGACGATACACCACGATTAAATTTTGACCCTAAAGCAAATATTTTTCAGATAGTTGGGAAATCTATGCCGGATAATCCGGTAAAATTTTATCAACCGGCATTTGATTGGTTAAATAAATTTGCCGAGATGGTTAACGAGAAATACAATATCAGGTTAGAAGTACGTTTCGATTATTTTAACACAGCCTCGTCAAAAATATTCCTTGACTTATTAGACGAATTTCAGAAATTTATAGAATCTGGAGCAACAGTTGTTGTTGAATGGCATTCACGTAAGGGAGACGATGATATGCAAGAGGCAGGTCAGGAATATTCTGAACTTGTTGAAATACCATTTGAATTTAAAGTGAATTAACTGACCGATGAACACAAAAGAACATTTTTCAAAACGGAGTACTTTATATATTTTTCTTGCTGCAATTTTTCTTTCAACAGCAATTATTGCAGAATTAATTGGCAATAAGATTTTTTCGGTTGAGAGTTTAATCGGAATTGCTCCTGTTAATCTTTTTGGAAGTGTTAACCTGAATTTTAGTGCAGGCGTTATTCCTTGGCCTATTGTGTTTGTTATGACAGACATCATAAATGAATTTTATGGGCGTTCTGGTGTACGTAAAATCACTTATCTAACTATTATTTTTATATCTTACATTTTTGTTATCTTGCTTATTGCCACTAAGCTTCCACCTGCACTCGATCTTTATAAAAATAATGATGCTTTCAATACGGTCTTTGGGCAGGGAATGGTTATGATTATTGCTTCCCTTGTTGCATTTCTCCTTGGACAAGTACTTGACTCATATGTGTTTTATTTGCTGAAGAAGAAATGGTCTAGCTCAAAAAATATATGGATCAGAGCAATGGGTTCAAATTTACTCTCACAATTAGTTGACAGTTTTATTGTGCTTTTTATAGCATTTTATATTACTGGTCAGATGTCTTTTAATCAGGTGATTTTAATTGGCATTGTGGCATATGCCTACAAATTTATTATGTCGTTTATTTTACTTCCCTTAATTTATTTGGCGCATTTCCTAATTGAAAAGTATTTAGGTAAAGAATTAACCGAAGAGATGGTTAATGATGATATAATAAAAAAAAATTAGAACCTTTTTATCAAATATTTTGAAGTCTGTTACCTCATGATGAATTCAAATGAAACAGGTTCTATATAAAACTTTTAAAATTGAACAAAGTGAAAGCTCTAGCGTATTAATATTGATATGCCAGTCTTTTTTTCTCGGTATTTTCTACGGCTCATTCGATATTGTTGCATCTGCACTGTTTCTAGAATCATTTCCTGCTTCAATGTTCCCTAAAGCATTTGTTGTTTCTGGTGTTGCCGGAATTTTGATGACAGCTATTTATACAAAACTTCAAACAAAAATTTCATTTTCACGGCTTGCGTGGATCAACCTTCTTTTTATTACAATAATTACAATCATGCTTAGGCTCGGATATTACTATACATCTGTAAAGTGGATGCCTTTTATGATGATTGTTCTACTTGGACCGTTGAATATTGTTGCTATGCTTGGCTTTTGGGGTGTTGCCGGTCGCGTATTCTCGCTGCGACAAGCAAAAAGATTATTTGGATTGATTGATTCAGGTCAGGTTTTTGGCGTTATTGTTTCAAGCTATGCAATCCCGTTTATCCTTGTTTTAAATTTTTCTACAAAAAACATTTTATTTATATGCTCTTTTAGTGTTTTGATGGCTCTCATCATGCAGCTTATTATTTCATCAAAATTTAAAATTAATGAATTGAAAGAAACGGCAAATGATACTGTTAAAAAAGCGAATACAAATCTTTTGGGGCTTTTTAAAAATAAATTTGTCCTCTACATGTCTTTGTTCGTGGTTTTATCAATGATTAGCGCATTTTTTATTTACTACTCTTTTTTGTCTGTTCTAAACATTAAATATCCTGATTCTAAGGAGCTTGCAAAATTTCTTGGACTTTTTACAGGTACCGTGATGATCTTTAGCTTTATTTTTAAAACTTTTGTATATAGTAAAATCATGCAGACCTACAATTTGCGTATTAGTCTGTTAATTTTACCTTCTCTACTTTTTTTGTTATCTGCTCTTGCCGTTGTTGTAGGAATTGCTTTTGGATATACCGCTGAAACCGCCGGCTTTATTTTATTTTTTCTACTAATTTCCCTGTGCCGTTTATTTTCAAGATCATTAAAAGAATCAATTGAGTCTCCTTCATTTAAAATTTTATATCTGTCGCTCGATAAAAATATAAGATATGACATCCAGGCTCGAATTGATGGTGTTGTGAATGAATTTGCAGCATTGTTTTCAGGATTAACCTTGGCGGTACTCGGGACTCTTTCATTTATTCATGCCATTCACTATACATACGTGTTGATAATAATCCTTATTATATGGTTTTTTGTTACCATCAGGCTTTATAAAGAATACAAAAACTCACTTGCAACTTCATTGACTAAAAATGGAAATAAAAACAATCTAACTGAAAAAAGTTTTAAAAAATCATTATTGGAAAATAGGACAAACGGAAACCCTGATCTGACAATCAATAGACTTAATATTGCCCGAATATGTGAACCTGTATTATTTGAAAAAGTTTTGCCGGATTTTTTGTCACATCAAACCGATCAAGTACATAGGTTTGTTTTAAATAAAATTGCAGATAACGAAATTTTTTCAGCAATAAAAGCGATTGATGATTATATTTTAAAGGAAAAAAATGTTGAATTGAAGCATTTGGCAATGCACATAAAAGCAGATTTTTCTACCAAAAGTAATGATCATTTTGACAAAGCTTATGTAACAGATTTAATCAAGTCGAAATATGCCGAAAAACGTGAATTTGCAGCTAAAATGATTGGCTTGCGTAACGAAGAAATCTATTTCCCCTTTTTAATAGCACTCTTGCGCGACATTGATTCAAATGTAAGAGTATCTGCTATCAAGTCGTGTGCAATTATAAAATTTAAAGAGGTGTGTCCACTTTTAATAGAATATTTATCAGATGTACAATATGTGAGTTGTGCAAGTGAAGCTTTAGTGGCAATTGGCGACGATGCACTCGATTCCTTGGAACTTAGTTTTTATAAATCAGATTTGAATAATAATATTCAAAAAAGAATGATCTGCATTTTTGGAGAAATTGGAGGAGTTAAAGCAATATCTTATTTAATTAATAAATTAAATTTTCCCCAACGAGAAATTGCCAGACAAGCATTTATTTCGCTTTCAGAATGTCACTATAAATTCGAAGAACAACACCTCATACCTATACGGCATGCAATTGATCTGACTATTTCAATTATAGCATGGAACCTCGCAGCAGCCTTTAATTCAAGAGACCTTGACTGCAACGAGGAACTTAGAAATGCACTTGATTCTGAACTGAAAGAAAATTACGATGACATATACTTGTTGCTATCGCTTATGTATGACCCAATAATGATATTAACTGTACGTGATAATATTGAAAATGGGTCAAGCGAAGGAGTTGGCTATGCCTTGGAATTACTAGATTTATATGTCGCTGATGATTTAAAGCCAATATTGTTTCCATTGTTTGAAAATATAACTCTTGTTGAAAAAGTTAAAAGATTGCAAGATTTTTATCCTCTCGAAAAACAGGATGCATTAACGCTTCTAAATACCATAGTGGCAAGGGATATTAATTATATAAACAGATGGACAAAAAGTTGTGCTATTTATAATCTTCGAGATTTTGAAAACGTTAGAGCAAATAATGATTTGCTGGCTCATCTGTTTAATAAAGATAAACTGATCTTTGAAACGGCCGGGCTTGTTATTCATAAAATCGATCCTGAAGCATATAATAATTCATGTAAAAGAATATCTGTTAAACTCCGTAACGAGCTAGACTATATGCTGATTTTGGCAACTGAAAAACAGACACATATCTTGTATCAAAAAGTGAAGTTTCTCAAATCAATACAATTGTTCAGGTCACTCAATGACGTTGTTATATCAGAAGTGGCTGAAGTCATGGAGGAAAAAATAGTTGACTCACGCGAAATTCTTTTTGTAAAAAACGAAATTAATAATCCCAAGCTATTTTTTGTGATAAACGGAAAGATTGTTTTAACGTGTTATGGCAAGGCTCGTAGTGAATATAGCAACGGTAGTTTACTCACAGAATATATGTTGCTTGATTCGTTTGCAGAATCTGCCGGATTCATCGCTACAATTAAAACAACAGTGTATTTTATTAATAACAAAAACTTACAGCACCTTATGTTATACCATGATGATTTCTCGGAATTAATGCTGAAAACCGCTGAAATAGTTTGATTGTATCTGTCTTTTTAAGCCTTTCTGTGTTTTTCAAAATACCTTTTTATTTTTCACATTTTTTATTAATTTTGTTCAAATTTTGTAATAGATTTGACAAAGAAAACAACCATATTTCGTCAACTTATTCTTAACGTAATTATTCCTGTAATAATTGCCCTCCTTTTACTTGGTATTCTTAACTATAAGAACACACGAACGATTCTTGAAGATGCAAACAACAGGAAAAACCTAATTATTTCTGATGAAATTCAAAGTATCATGGCATTTCAAGATGCAACCCTGAATATAATTGAGGAAAATTTGAATAAAAGTGTTGCCGAAATCAGCGGAAAAATCATTGAAATATTTAACGATACAAAAAATATTGAACAAGCAGATTTAATGGAAGTTCAACTAAAAGTAGGCATGATTCCAGGGATGGAAGATATTTACATAATCAATACAATATCAGGTATCGTTGTGAATACAACTTTCGATAAAGACCGAAATCTTAATGTCTTCAATTTTGGTGAAAGTTATAAAAATTATCTGCTCGACATTGCACAAAACAGAAAATTTATCAGTGAAGGATTTACGCCTGAAACATCAACCAATCGCTTGAAAAAATACACATATGGAGCAACTAAAGATGGAAAGTATATAATAGAAACTGGTCATTATTCAAAAAAAGTAGATGATGTAAAATCTATGGTTAAACAAAGATTTTATAAAATCATGCAGAAAGATTCCAGCATAGCTTTTGCAGGATTATATATCGATTCCGACAATCCCGTTGAATTAAATAGTGGGCAGATAATCAAAAAAAATGATGCAAGAAAAAAAGCTGTATTAGCCGCTTTTGCCGATAAAAAAAGAAAATCGCTTGATACAATTGAAAACAACAAACACGTCCACTATGATTTTATTTATATGGAACGAAAAAACACAACACTCTATAAAAGTTCTGTGATTGTGATAGCATCTGATAGATCTGCACAAATAAGGCTTTTACGGTTAGAAATGATTAAATCCTTACTCATTTTTGGACTCACATTATTTGTTGTGATTCTTCTTATATACAACAAAACAAAAACCATTATTATGCCAGTTAAAAAGTTGGTCAATAATGTATTGCGTATATCGGCCGGTAACCTTGAAGAGCGAGCAGAAGTGGAAGGTAACAATGAAATTACAACACTCTCCGAAAAGTTTAACGAAATGCTTGCCAAGATTGAGGAATATTATGCTATGTTGGAAGAAAAAGTACGACAGCGAACAGCCGAAATTATGAAACAAAAACAACAAATAGAGGAACAAACTAAAAGAATTACCGATAGTATCCACTATGCAAAAAGGATTCAAGATGCAATTCTTCCTCCAGAACCCGTTGTTAATAAGATGCTTAAAAATGCTTTTGTCCTTTATAAACCTAAAGAAATTGTAAGTGGAGATTTCTATTGGATGACAGAACATAATAATCGGATTTTTGTTGCAGCAGTCGATTGCACCGGTCATGGCGTGCCGGGTGCATTCATGAGTATGCTTGGATTTGCATTTCTTAATCAAATTGTAGGAAAATCAAGTGATCTGGAAGCTGCAGATATTTTATTTAAATTGCGTGAAAGTGTTGTGGATTCGCTGCGGCAAACAGATGACATAAAAAGCTCGAAAGATGGCATGGATATTTCTTTGTGCATCATTGATTATCAATCTATGAAATTACAATGGGCCGGAGCAAATAATCCTCTTTATTTGTTTAAATCCACTTTTTCAAATTCTGAAGATTTATCACCTTGTAATGATTTGATCGAAATTAAAGCAGATAAAATGCCTATAGGCATTACCCGCAAAGGATTTATTCCATTTACAACTCACCATATTGACATTGAAGTAGGTGACATGATTTATGTCTTTTCAGATGGCTTTGCCGACCAGTTTGGAGGTCCTGAAAATTGGAAATTTATGTACTCAAATTTTAAAAAATTACTCTCCGATATTCACGAATTGCCTATTGTTGAACAAAAGACAATTCTTGATAAAACCATAGAAGATTGGAAATTAAATACCGAACAAACAGATGATATTTTAGTTATTGGGGTAAAAATATAATTTTTTTTATACCTTTACTTTTTATTTTTTTTAACCTTTTTGACTTTAACAAAATGTCTTTTGAGAATGATATATACATCAGTCTGGTTTCCGGGACGAATGAAAATAGTTGGGAAAAAAATCTGATTCGTTTTTTGTGTACACTATTGAAAAGATTCCTTTCAAGATCTGTAAAAACGGTTTTTTTAGATGATTTTAATACAGAAGAACAAAGACAACATGCTATTAATAATTCTGCTGCATTTCTGATTATCATTACAGAAGATTATATTAAATCAAACATTTCTTCTAAAGAATTAGACTTGATTCATGAATCTATTCATGGAAACTTTAATAGGATTTTTAAAGTTCTGAAAACCGACATCAACGCCGAAAGACAACCATCAACAATAAAAAACTTGATGAGCTATAATTTCTTTGAAAAACAAAGCGATCAGGATGAATTGCAAACTTATTATGAATCAAAAATTTTTGACATTGAAAGAAACTATTGGACAAAACTTACCGATATGGCTTTTGATGTGTATAAAATAATCGAATCTGAAAAGATTTTGAAAGGTGTACCATACATTTTTATTGCAGAAACAACAGATGAACAAAATAATAACAGAGAGAGCATTACTCGTGAACTTAAACGACTTGGATACCTGATTTATCCGGACAAAATGCTATCAAAAAATCCGGCATTATTAAAAATAGAAGTCGAGGAATATCTACAAAAATCATTCATCGCAATTCATTTGATCGGTAATAATTATGGTGAATTATTGGAAAATTCTGAGTATTCTTTAATTGAAATGCAAAACAAAATCGCATCAGATTATTTTGAGATTCTTCAGCAAAATTCAGACGAATTTGCATCAAAAATTTTTTCAAGACTCATTTGGTTAGATCCAGATATGAAAATATCTAATGAAAAACAAAATTTATTTGTTGAACGGCTTAAACGAGATGCTGATCTGCTCAAAGGTGCATCAATGATTCAAACACCTCTTGAAAATTTTAAATCAATTGTGATTGCAGAAATTAATCACAAAAAATCACAAATTCTTAATTCTTTCAATAAATTAAGTCTGGGCATAAAAGTGTACCTTATTCACGAAAGTCAATCATTTGAAAAAATTAGTACAATCAGTGCTCAACTGGTACGAAGTGGATTTGAAATTATCCATTCCCCGTTGCTTAATGAAGAACGAAACTTATTAAAAAAACATAGGCAAAATCTTACCGATTGCGATGCTGTCTTGATTTTTTATGACAGTAATGATGTTTTTTGGTTGAAGAGTAAAATTAATGATTTGATGAAAGCTCCGGGTTATGGGCGCAAACGATCCTTTACTGCAAAAGCTGTTTTGCTTGATTGTGAAAATATTTTACCTAAAGATTTTCTTGAAAGTAAAGATTTTATTGTGATTGAGAACCCTTGTGATTCTTCATCATATTCTTTAGATAAATTTATTGACAAAATTCAAATGAGTGTCAAATGAGAGATTCGAAAACATATATTATTCCTTCAATTGAATCTGAAAACGAGACCCTTTTTAATCCATTTCCGGGATTAAGACCATTTGGTGTTGAAGAAAGCTATTTGTTTTTTGGGAGAGATGGTCAAAGTGATGAGGTTCTTTATAACCTTGCAAAAAATAGATTCATTGGCATTCTTGGAGCTTCTGGCGGAGGAAAATCATCACTTGTATATTGTGGCTTACTTCCCATTCTCCATGGTGGTTTTTTTACTCAAACAGGATCGGCATGGCAAATCATTATTACACGACCTGGTAGCAAACCAATCAATAATCTTGCAATATCTCTTACAAAAACAGATAAAATTGAAATTGAAGAAGATGACTATTTCAATCAATCCCTTACGGAATCAATACTTAGGAGTAGTTCTCTTGGACTAATTGATGCAATAAAACAATTATATAAAACTAATAAAAATATACTCATTTTCATTGACCAGTTTGAAGAACTTTTTCGCTATCGAAAAGAGTCGCAGTATAATGATAAAGTTAATGAAACATATTCGTTTATAAAACTTCTTGTTGAAGCAATCAGTCAGGATGAAATTCCAATTTATATCGCACTCACAATGAGATCTGATTTTATTGGTGATTGTTCACAGTTTCAGGAACTTGCATATTTAATAAACAAAAGTCACTATTTGATTCCTCAAATGACCCGTAGCGATATGAGTGAGGCTATTACCGGACCAATTGCTGTAGCTGGTGGATCTATTTCACAGCATTTGGTAAATCAACTATTGAACGATATTGGCGATAATCCAGATCAATTACCGATTTTGCAACATGCTCTGATGCGCACATGGGATTACTGGATTAAACACAGAGTGGGTGATGAACCAATGGATATTAATCATTATCACGCAATTGGAGGAATTGAAAAGGCACTTTCCGAACATGCTAATGAGGCATATAATGAACTTTCTCCAAGGGGCAAGGAAATTGCAACATATATTTTTAAAACATTAACTGAAAAAGGTGCCGATAATAGAGGTATTCGCCGCCCTACCAGTGTTAGCGATCTTGCCCTTATTTCACACGCAAGCGAAGCGGAAATCATAGATGTTGTTGAAAAATTTAGAGTTGTGGGAAGATCTTTTCTTTCGCCACCAAGTAAATTTACACTTAACAATGAAACAATTATAGACTTATCTCATGAAAGTCTTATGAGAATTTGGGATAAGCTTAAGCTATGGGTCGAAGAAGAATCTACTTCCGTACAGATGTATCTTCGTATTGCAGAGTCAGCCATGCTTTTCCAATCCGGAAAAACCGGCTTGTGGAGACCTCCTGATTTACATCTTGCCTTAAGCTGGCGCCTGAAACAGCAACCAACACTGGCTTGGGCTCAAAGATATTCTTCTGACTTTGAACGTACAATTTCGTATCTGGATGCCAGCGAACATGAATATCAGGCTGAAGAACAAAATAAAATCAGGTTGCAGAAGCGAGCACTGAAACGTTCAAGAGTTTTTGCTCTTGTACTTGGTTTGGCGGCTGTGCTTTCTCTTGGTTTTATGCTCTATTCTCAAGTTTTGCGTGTGGAAGCTGATAAACAGCGTATTATGGCATTGAAGCAAACACGTGAAGCAAAATGGCAAAAACAAGTGGCTGAAACAGAACAGGAAAGAGCAAAAGCTGATGGACTTTATGCAAAGCTAAAATCTAACGAATCCGGCATTCGTAAAACTATGGCTGAACAAGCTCTTGAAAATGCCAATATTCAAACAAAACGGGCATTAGATTTTGCAAATGAAGCTACATTACAAAAACTTCTTGCGGATTCGAATGCAAGAATGGCTTATTTGGAAAAATTAAAGGCCGATGCAAGTGCAATGACCGCACAAAGAGCACAAGGAAAAGCATATGAGCTTCGAATGCAATCTATTGCCCAATCTATGGCTGTTAAATCGGTTCAAATAGATAAAGATAAAAACCAAAAAGCACTGGTTGCTTATCAAGCTTATCTTTTTAATAAGAAATTTAAAGGGCTACCGTTTAATACGGATGTTTATAGCGGGCTTTTATCATCATTAAAAGCATTTAAGGGGAAAACATATAACTACTTGTCAGGTCACTCTGCTACAGTAAGATCTATTGTGTTTTCGCCAAGTAATAACGTGTTTTTTAGTGCAGGGAACGATGGTAAAATTATTCAATGGTATATGAGGGATTCTACGATCCATAAAACGATATTCAAAAATAAATATTTTAATACATGTTTGGATATTACTATTAATGGAAAATGGCTTGCTTGCGGCACAGATTCTATTATTCAGATATTTGATCTAATTAATCCTGTGAGTGATCCTGTGAAAATTCTTAAAGGACATTCTGCAAACATCCTATCTCTGTCATTTGCCCCCGATTGCAAGAACCTCGTTTCTTCAAGCGATGATCATCGGGTTGTGTTATGGAATGTCGAAACTGGAGAAAAGAGAGAAATTACCAAAAGAAATGCAAGTGTACGGTCAATTGCATTTACTTCCGATGGAAAAAATATTATAGGTGGAACATCAGATGGAGACTTGATTTTATGGAATAGATATGGAAAAGATTCCTTGAAACTTTTTAGCGATAAACATAATCCAATTAATGTTATTACGATTAGCCCTGATGGTTCCATGCTCGCTTTTGCTGATAATGCCGGGAATATAAAAATATGGAATGTTAGTTTTAAAAAACAAATAGGAAGTTTAGGTGGACATTCTGCAAAAATTAGCGATTTGAAATTTAGTCCTGACAACAATTATTTGGCATCATCAAGCTTTGATGGCACAATTCGCATATGGAATACGGATAACTTTAACTATCAACCTTATGTTTTGAAAGATGAAAATAAATCATGGGTTTGGTCAATTGCTTTCAGCACTGACAATAATTATTTGATTGCCGGTATGAAAAATAATAACATAATCAAATGGCCTCTGAACACAAAGCAGATAGCAGATTGGCTTGCTCCTTATGTAAGCCGTAATATGTCGTATGAGGAATGGGTTTCATATGTGGGGAAAGATATTACATATGTGAAAACTTTTCCTGAAAAATCGATAGGTAAAGGCGTTACAGCTGATAACATAAATGGGCAAACAATAAAACAGTATGGTTTGAATCAGGATATTGTGTACAAAGTACAGTTTGCTGTTTCGAAAAAAGCTATTCCGCTAATTTCGAAAAATTTTAATGGACTAGATGGTGTCGAGGTAATTAAAGATGGGGATACATACAAATATGTTATTGGAAACTCAAAAAGCCTTGAAGAAGCATTAAAACTACAACGAGTTGTTCAAGGTTATGGATATAAAGAGACATTTTGCGTTGCTTCGAAAATGAATAAACTTATTCCTTTAAGCGAATTAAAGAAGTAATGAATTGTCTCAAAAACTACGACTGTAACAAGTCATTTTAAGAATGAGCGTTATTAAAAATTTATATATTTTACTTTTTTGCTTTTTTCTGACTGGTAATGTTTTATGTGCTCAGGACGATTGTTCCGTGATTTTGAAACAAGCCGAAAAATTGTACGATGATGGGGAAATTGACTCTATACCATTTCTTTTAGAACCATGCATAAAATCAGGGTTTAGCCATGATGAAAAAATTAAAGCTTTTCGGCTTATTATTCTTATTAATTTATTTAAAGATAATAGAACCGAGGCTGAAAATTATATGCTTAAACTTTTACGACTTGAACCTGAATATAGTGTAAACAGATCAATTGAAGAACCAGAATATCTTACTTTATTTGACTCTTTTCAAACCTCTCCTTTATGGGCATGCGGATTATATGGTGGCGTAAATTTTACTGATATTTCAACAATAGAGGAGTTTGGTGTAAATAATTTAAATCTGCAATCAACGCTCAAAAGTTCATCTAAAATGAGCTATTTGTTTGGAATTAAATACAGTCGTTTTGTTTATAAGAAAATTGATTTTGTTGTAAGCCTTCAATTTGCTCAAAATAAATATGTAAGCACAAAATCATTGTACGACTTTGCAGTAATTAATTATCAGGAAACGCAAACAAGAATTAGTATGCCTCTGACAGTTAGCTATGAATTGAATAAAAAAAAAATTAAACCATATATCAGAGCAGGTCTTAGCATCGGGTATCTTTTAAACTCAAAAGCTACTGTGATTAGAAGTTATTCAGATAATAGTCACGCTGAAATAAAAGGCACTGATGTCGCACTGAAAGATTTTAGAAATCCTGTAAATGTATGGATTTTAGCTGGTGCTGGTTTAAAATATAAAGTGAAACGTGCAAATATTGTTTTTGATTTAAAATATAACATAGGGTTATTTAATCAGGTGAAAACAAAGGCTCGCTATGATAATGTGGAATTAATTTACAAATATTATTATATCGATAATGATTTTAGAATAAACAATTTTGCAGTTTCAATTGGATATAATTATTTGTTTTATAAACCAGAGAAAAAACAAATTGAATAAAGGTTTTAAAATATTGAATTTTGATAGGGGTATTTTTTTTAGTAAAAAAATATTTATTCTCTTAATGATGTTTAGCATTCTTCTAATTTTGTCTGAATGTAAAAAAATAAACAAGTTAAACGTTCAATCAGAATACTTTACAAAATTCTTTGGTACATCAAGCCAGAATCAAGGGACTGATATATGTCTTGCTAGTGATGGTGGATATGTGATGTTGGGAACAAGCACATTGCCTGGTAGAGGCACAGATATTATAATAATAAAAACAGATAAATTTGGCAATGAAGAGTGGACGAAATCATTCGGTGATAGTTTAGCTGATTTTGCTAAATGTATTATTTCTGTTGCTGATGGTTATGTTTTTACCGGAACAACTAGAAGTAAGATTTTACAAATTGAACAGTCTGATATTATACTTGTTAAAATAGATAAAACTGGAAATTTGAGTTGGTTCAATAAATTTGAAAAAACACTTAATCAGGAGGGAAATAGTTTGCAACAAACGTCTGATGGAGGTTTTATCATTACGGGAAGCACAACGGAAGAAAATCTAACAAATCTAAACCCACAGGGTACTAAAGATATATTGTTGATCAAAACTAGTGAGTTAGGCGTTATACAATGGAGCAAAAGTATTGGTGGGTACAAAGATGATGTTGGTAACTTTGTTAGGCAAATACCTACTGGTTATGTGATTGCCGGGACTACGGAATCGTTTAAAGATGAAGGACTCTATGACTCAAATATTATTATTATTGAAACAAATGATAATGGTGCTTTAACAAATAGGGCATTGAAAGGAGGTCTTTATAACGATTATGCAGAGTGTCTTCAATTGCTGCCTGATAACAGTTATATTCTTATTGGTACAACTGGGAATGCTAATAATTCGTCTAATATTTTTGTGGCAAAACTAACGTCTTTAACACTTAAGTCTTATTGGGAAAAAACTCTTGAAACGGGATTCGGTTCAGAAGGTATGTATGTTATAGAAACAACGGATAACAGTTTTATGCTTACTGGAGCCAGTGGAACAAGTACAGGCAAAGACCTATGTTTGATAAAATTATCAGATCAGGGAGATGCCGTTTTTACAAAATACTTTGGTTATAGTAATAGTGATGAAATTGGAAACAGTGTTAAACAAACGATAGATGGGGGATATATCATAACTGGTTCAAACGCATATGAAGGACCTACAATGATGACTTTAATTAAAACAAATGCTTTGGGTGAACAAAAATAGGTATTAATACCCTAAACTTTTTTATTAAAATTTGCGTCTAACTATTGATCTTGAAATTTATTTTTTATCGAAATCATTAAAATGAAATTTATTTTATTTTTTATATTGTTTCTTTCAATTCAATTAGTAGGGATTGCACTACCTACAGCAACGGTTACTTCCACAAATGTTACATGTTTTGGTGGCAATGACGGTACAATTACAATAACACCAACAGGTGGAAGTGCTCCTTTTTTATTTAGTATTGATGGAAAATTATCATGGTATGTAAGTGGTACATTTTTAAATGTATCAGCTGGGATATATGACATCTGGATTAGAGATAGCGTACCATCAGAAGTACAACTAAATGGAGCATTAACAATTACACAGCCTGCTATCTTGGCTGCAACTATAGCTCCAACAAATGTCACAGTATGCAATGGTAATAATAATGGAGATATAACAATCAACGGAGCAACCGGAGGAGGAGGGACGTATGATTATTCAATAAATGGAGGCGTATCATGGCAAGCAACAAATAATTTTCCTACACTTATAGCCGGGAGTTATGATGTTAAAATACGAGATGCAGTAACAACAACATGTGTAATCACTTTAAATGCATCGCAAACACTTACACAACCTACGATTTTATCTGGAACATTAGCAAAAACGGATGTAACTTGTTTTGGAGCTAACAATGGAACAATAACAGTAACTGCTGCCGGTGGTGGTGGAACTTGGGAGTATTCAAAAAATGGTGGTGGCACTTGGCAAGCACCAAATAATTTCACGTCTCTTAGTGCAGGTAGCTATGATGTACGCATTCGTGATTTTGCAAATCCTACTTGTGTTGCCATTATAAATGCAGCATATGCATTAACAGAACCGGTATTATTAAGTGTATCGATAGCACAGACACAAGCCATATC
>JAVHQG010000214.1:0-3125 GCA_036171035.1 Bacteroidales bacterium | reverse complement strand
ATCGAAAGCCTTGCTCTCGACCATTATTCACTAATATTTTATTTTTTATGTGTTCCGGAGATCGCTTCGCTAAATTCTGAACGAAACACCGACTTTATGGACGAACACTAAATTGTTCCCATCTTTTTAAGCTCTATAGAGGCAAAATATTTATCGTACAATAATTTTATAATCTGAATTTTATGATTAATAGCAGGTTGTACTCTTATATATAATTGTATAACAAGCATTTAAAATCTATTAATATTTTATCCTCAAATTAAATTACAAATAATTGCTTTCGTATTTTTTTATTTAATATATTTGCGCAATCAATTACTTAAATATGATAATAAATTAATTTCTAAAAAAAATTATAAAAACCAGGTGAAAAGGCAAATCGTAAAAATAAATGAAGAAAAATGTACCGGCTGCGGTATTTGCATACCAAATTGCCACGAGGGGGCTTTGCAAATTATAGACGAAAAAGTTCGTTTAATCAGCGACTTGATGTGTGATGGATTAGGAGCTTGTATTGGACATTGCCCCGAAGGAGCTATTTCGATTGAAGAACGTGAAGCTGTTCCGTACGACGAAATAAGAGTAATAAAAGAAATGATACCGGCAGGAAAAAATGTTATTATTGCTCATCTGCAACATTTAAAAGAACATGGAGAAACAGGCTTTTTACACGAAGGAATACAATATCTCGAGCAACACACGAATGAATTAAGTTTTGATATAAACGAAGTTAAATTAAAAGTACACACTATGATGAAAAATGAAAATCACGGATCTGCTTGCGGTTGCCCCGGATCGCAGACAATGGTATTTGACCGGAAGGACGAATCCAAAACAGAAGAAAATGTAAATATTAAGTCGGAATTAAGGCAATGGCCGGTACAATTGCATCTGGTTAATCCGAATGCTCCCTACTTTAAAAATGCAGATGTAGTACTTGCTGCCGACTGTGTGGCCTTTTCATTAGGGAATTTTCATCAACAATATTTGCGTGGAAAAAGTCTTGCAATTGCATGTCCTAAATTAGATTCCAATCAGGAAGTCTATTCTCAAAAACTTACTGCAATGATTGACGAAGCAAAAATCAACACACTTACAGTGATGATTATGGAAGTTCCTTGTTGCGGTGGATTATTGCATACGGCGCAAACCGCAGTTCAAAAAGCCACTCGTAAAATTCCTGTAAAAGCATTTGTGATAGGTTTACAGGGTGATATTTTATCTGAAGAATGGGTGTAAACAATTTATATTGGCTGCTTTTGTAATACTAAATAGAATAACTTTACAACTCGAAAAACTAGCAAAAGCAGTCAATATATTAAATTATGAATGAAAAATTCAGCGAAAGACAAATTCAGATTTTCAATGCAGCCATTGAATTGATTGGTACAGGAGGTATTCAAAACCTAACTACTAAAAATATTGCATTAAAAATTCAGACAAGTGAGCCAATCATCTACAAGCATTTTAAAAATAAGGTTGAACTGATTCAGAAATTACTTGAATTTCTTAAAATGCAAAATGTGCGGAGGCTAAAGCGAATTTCATCATTAGAAATTTCACCGGATAATAAAATAAAACAAATTTTTAAAGAACAATTTAAAGCATTTTCAAAAAAACCTGAAATTGTTGTAGTACTATTATCAGAAGGACTCTATAAAAATGAATTTGTATTATCGAAAGCTATTTATTCAATAATGAAAGCCTCTGCAAAATTTCATA
This sequence comes from Bacteroidales bacterium, assembly GCA_036171035.1. Taxonomy (GTDB): domain Bacteria; phylum Bacteroidota; class Bacteroidia; order Bacteroidales; family GWF2-35-48; genus GWF2-35-48. The sequence continues at coordinate 1,403 of JAVHQG010000214.1, read as the reverse complement.
TTCAAATCATTAAAGAAGGACAAGCAAATGGTTATTTCAGAACAGATATTGATGCCCAACAACTTGCATTTATCATCATGGGAAGTATGCGTTTGTTTGTTACACAATGGCATCTGTCCGGCTTTGAATTTGATCTAAATAAAAAATCTAAAAAACTAATAAAGTCAATTATGACATTGATAAAAATTTAAAAATATTTTTTTTACACTAAGAGTTAGTGTTCACTAACTATAAATTTATTAATATGAAAATTATAAAAATTAATGAAACCGAAAACATCAATAATCCACATGGAGTAGATGCAAAAAAATTACATGAAAATGAGAATGTTCAAGTAGTGCATTTAGAATTAAAGCCTGGTGATAAAATCATAAAACATGCTGCTCCAATTGATGTTTTTTTCTTTGTACTTGAAGGGTCGGGAATTGTTGAAATTGGTGATGAATCTGCAAAAGTTTCCACAGGGACATTAATTGACAGTCCTAAAAATATTGCTCATGGATGGCAAAATAATTCCGATAAAAACCTTAGAATTTTAGTAACAAAAACACCCATGCCAACTAGGGAACAAAGTCAAAAAGCAGTGCAATCAATTACGAATAATAAATCAAGAGTAAATTAATATTAACCTAAAATTATTTAAAAATGAAGACAAAAAATTTGTGGATTGGTTTTGCGCTGGTTACAGTTTTATCCTTTGCTGTGATTGGCTATTTTGGAGGTGAAATATATAGGAAAGCACCTCCTATTCCTGAGAAAGTTGTTACGCCTGCGGGTACAGTTTTATTTACCGCACAAGACATACACGATGGACAAAATGTGTGGCAGTCTATCGGTGGTCATGAAATAGGCACAATTTGGGGGCATGGTTCGTATGTAGCTCCCGACTGGTCAGCAGACTGGTTGCATAAAGAAGCTGTGTTTATTTTAGATAAATGGGCAGCAAAAGAATTTAATACAACTTATTCTGCTTTGAACGAAGAGCAAAAGGTTGTTTTTAAAACACGTATGAAAGCCCAAATCAGAATAAACACATATGATAAGGCTTCAGGTACTTTAACAATAAACGAAGATGTGGCTGAAGCCTTTGCCTCAAACGCTGCATTCTATGAAGGACTATTTATGAACGATAGTAAACTAAAAAAACTCAGGGAAGATTATGCAATTAAAGACAATGCTATTCAGGATAAAAGCAGAATGGCTAAAATGAATGCATTCTTTTTTTGGACTGCATGGTCCTGTGTAACAAACCGTCCGGATGACGTGGTAAGTTATACCAACAATTGGCCAAATGAGGAATTAGTAGGCAATGAAGCTCCTCCATCGCTTTCCATCTGGTCGGGCTTTAGTGTAATTTTATTGCTCGCAGGAATTGGGTTTCTTACCTATCTATACAACCGATT
>JAVHQG010000213.1:13340-15268 GCA_036171035.1 Bacteroidales bacterium | reverse complement strand
CATCATGGATATCAAAAGAACGCTGGGAGGCTTTATCTGTAGATGATAGAGAAAATTCTATATTTGCAATTGATCCTGAATTGAATATACCGCCGGGTATGTATTTAATTATCGGATCATCTGTTAATGATATTTATCTGAAAAAATTAATAATTAAATGATAACAATTTCCGCATCACAACAGTATAAATATAGAATTTATAGCATTTGCATTAAGTCTTTGATTTTTTCTATACTTTTATTTGTCTCTAATAAACTTGTTGCACAATCTTATACTCAATTATCTATAGCTTATTCATGGGATAATATTTCTGTTACTGGGTCAAATGTGTCAGCATCGTCAACAGACAATAATGGAGCAACATTTACAATTCCGTTTACATTTCAATTTTTTGGGAATTCATATACTACTTGTTATATTAATGCAAATGGGTTTATAAAGTTTGGTGGTACAGATTTAACATCTATTAATCAAAATTTACCTGATGCAACAGTCCCCAATAATATTGTTGCTGCTTACTGGGATAATTTGTATTATGATAAATTATGTGGTGCAACAACAAAATGGAAATACAGGACTTTGGGTACAGCACCTAATAGAAGATATGTGATTAGTTGGCTTGATTTTAGATTACAATCAGAATCTTGTGGTTATTATATTTCAACACAAATTAAACTTTTTGAAGGTACAAACATCGTTGAAGTGCATTTGAATTCAAATAGTTTATTAACAGGGAATAATGGTGTTATTGGAATTGAAAATAGTGATGGTACAGAAGGTTTTATGGCTATTTATCATTCCGCTACAATAAATAATACTGCATGGCAATGGACTCCTAATGCTGGCTGTACAGCTCCGTCTATTACCGGCACAACACCAGCTTCAAGATGTGGTACGGGTACTGTAACATTGGGTGCAACAGCGAGTGCAGGAATTGTGAACTGGTATTCAGGTGCAACAGGAAGCAATTTCATTACAAGTGGAACAAGTTATACAACACCCGGTATAAGTTCCACAACTACGTACTATGTTGATGCAACCGATGCAGGATGTACCACAGCTTCCCGCACAGCAGTTGTTGCAACCGTAAATTCAAACAATGCAGTAAGTGTTAGTATTGCAGCAAATCCATCAGGTGCAATAAATTCAGGTACAAGTGTTACGTTTACTGCAACACCAACCAACGAAGGTACAGCACCAACCTATCAGTGGAAATTGAATGGAAATAATGTAGGTTCTGGTGGAACGACATACACAGATGCCGGACTAGTGAATGGAGATGTTGTAACTTGTGAATTAACGTCCAATATTTCCTGTCCTACCGGAAACCCGGCAACTTCAAATGCTATCACAATGACAGTAAATGTTTTAAACAACGTCAGTGTGAGTATAGCAGCGAATCCAAGTGGTGCAATTTGTGCTGGTACCAGTGTAACTTTTACCGCAATACCTGTAAATGAAGGTGCAGCACCAACGTATCAATGGAAAAAGAACGGAAGTGATGTTGGAATGAATGGCACAACTTATACTGATGCAGCATTGGCTGATGGCGATATAATTACATGTGTCCTTACTTCTAATATATCAAACCCATCGGGCAATCCTGCATCATCAAATGCAATAACGATGTCTGTAAATGCTATCCCGTCTATTACCGGCACAACACCAGCTTCAAGATGTGGTACGGGTACTGTAACATTGGGTGCAACAGCGAGTGCAGGAATTGTGAACTGGTATTCAGGTGCAACAGGAAGCAATTTCATTACCAGTGGAACAAGCTACACAACACCCGGTATAAGTTCCACAACTACGTACTATGTTGATGCAACTGATGGAACATGCACTACAGCAACAAGAACGGTAGTAGTTGCAACAGTAAATGAAGTTCCCACAATCACAGGCACAACGCCGTCTTCACGTTGCGATG
>JAVHQG010000213.1:0-13240 GCA_036171035.1 Bacteroidales bacterium | reverse complement strand
GTAGATGCAACAGATAATGGCTGCACCACAGCATCGAGAACAGCCGTAGCTGCAACCGTCAATACATCACCAACCGCAGATGCAGGAATAGGTGTGTCGATACCAACAGGAACAAGTACAACACTTTCAGGCAGTGCAAGCGGAGGATCAGGGAATTATTCATATGAATGGACACCAATAGCCTCGTTAGTAAGTAGTAATGTTCAAAATCCGCAAACAAATAATTTAACCAATACCACTACATTTACGCTTACAGTAACAGATCAGACAACTACTTGTACAGGAACATCGCAAGTGATTATAACGGTAAGTGGTGCAGCCTTGACAGTAACTCCAACGGCTACATTATCAACAATATGTAATGGAGCAACAACACAATTAAATGCAGGCGCAAGTGGAGGAACAGGGAATTATACTTATACATGGTCGGATGCTGCAACATTAAGTGATAACACATTAAGTAACCCGATTGCAACACCTGTAGGAACAACAACATATTCTGTTACAGTAGATGACGGGAACACAACAATATCAGGAAGCATAATAATTACAGTAAATGAAGTTCCCACAATCACAGGCACAACGCCGTCTTCACGTTGCGATGCAGGCGCGGTAACACTAGGCGCAGCAGCCAGTGCAGGCACGATCAACTGGTATGCCGATGCAACAGGCGGAGCAAGTTTGGGAACAGGAACATCATTTCCAATATCAAGTATCAGCTCAACCACAACGTATTATGTAGATGCAACAGATAATGGCTGCACCACAGCATCGAGAACAGCCGTAGCTGCAATCGTCAATACATCACCAACTGTAAATCTTGGTAACGACACGAGTGTGTGCGCAAATACATATAGTTTACATGCTGTAACAAATGCACCCTCATACGTATGGAGTACAGGAAGCATTGCTTCTACTATATCTATTACTAATACGAACACATATAGTATAACTGTTACAGGAGTTAGTGGCTGTACGGCTGTTGATTCAATACATGTGATACTAAAAATACCTGTAGAAGTGAGTCTTGGCTTCGATACATCAATTTGTGATAATACTCCTGTTATATTAAATGCAGGGAATCTTGGTTCAAATTATGTTTGGAGTACAGGTGCTATTACACAATCCATAGTAGTAACAACTTCTGGAAATTATTTTGTAACAGTTACCTCATTTAATGGATGTAATGGTACAGATAGCCGGTGGGTAACATATTCAAAGGGAGTAATTAAAGGGAAAGTAACATATAATGGCACATCTGTATCAAACAATCAATTGAGTTTACATGTATATTCAATATCACAGCAAACAAGAGGTGGATACGATGAAATACCTGCAACTATTAGTATTTCAGGTCAAGGAAATTATTTGATTACCAATTTAGTTAGCGATAATTACATTGTAAAAGCCGTAATTCTAAATCATGTAAATGAGTATAAGGATGTATTGAATAGTTATTATGCAGATGCTGATTCAATTTCAGATGATTGGGCAACTGCAAAAATTTTGACGGTGTCGTGTGATACAGTAATTGCAAACATACATATTGGAACCAGATACAATAATGGAATAGCATTTGGACATGTAAGAGGAGGGGTGTATTATCCAACAGTTGATACTTCCGGTAATCCACTCGGTATGCCTGTAGTTGGTGCAGATGTTTTTTTAGAGTTGAACCCTAGTTACGATGCAGTTGCAAACATTAAAACGATGACAAATGGAATGTTTGATTTCACTTATTTAAAGTGGGGAAAATATTCTATAAGAGTTGATCTTCCGGGATTTGATCAGTTGGGGACATATACCTTTGATGTGAAAGCAAATGATACAATTTTAAGAAACTTTAATTTTATTGTTGATACAGCAGCAGGGAATGGTAGTATTGACACGATTATATATTTATCAGTTCCTGATATTAATAACACAAAGAGCTCTTTTACTATTTATCCGAACCCCTTTGTCGATAAGATTTATATTGAAAGCATGATTGTTAATCCATTACCGGTAAAAATTGAGATTATCAATACAACAGGAACTATTTTACAACGATTTGATTATGGACTACAAAGCAAAGGACATCATTCTTTTACGATTAATACTCACACAATTGGTTTGAAATCAGGTACATATTATATTAGATTGATTAGTGGAAATAATGTGTATGTAAAGAAATTAATTAGAATAAATTGAAAATTTGTGTTTGAATAAAGATATCAACGCTGTAAGTTAATAGTTTGTTAATAAAATTTGTCTAATCAATTAATTTTTGTAGTTTTGTGGTGTAAATATGTTGTATGATAAGTAGAGTATCAGCATTGGTGTTTTTTTTGTTATGCCTAAATGTGGTTGTCTTTTCTCAGTTTGTAGTGGGATTTAAGGCGGACAAGGTGATTGGATGTGATACACTCACGGTTTATTTTACTGACCTCACTACAGCAACAAATTTAGAAGCTTGGTTATGGAACTTTGGAGACAATACTTATAGCGAGGAACGTAATCCAATCCACAAATATTCTGCTCCCGGAGTTTATTCAGTTCAACTCACAATTATGAGGAGTACATCAACTACACCACAGACTTCAACAACATTAAAACCAAAATATATTACGGTTCGAAAACCACCAGTAGCCTATTTCACATCAAGTACAGCGCAGTCGAATACAACTTTTGCCGTAGCACTCAATTGCGCATCACATCTTGACAGTGCAGGATTTATTTATAACTGGCAATTTGGAGATGATAATGAAGGGGTTGGATCGTCATTGGTTCATACATATGGAGCTGAAGGTACTTATAATATTGCGCTTCGGGTTACGGATAATAATTCTTGTACGAAAGATACTAGCGGCTCAATCACGTTGAGAGATTCGTTGAAAATACCAAATATTTTTTCGCCAAATAATGATGGACTTAATGATGAATTTTTTATTGTTTCAAATGGAATACAAGATCTAAGTTTTCAGGTATTTGACAGATGGGGAAGCCTTCAATATAAAAATATTGCCAAAAGCATTCGATGGGATGGAAGGAATTATGCCGGTTTATTGCTTAGCCCAGGTACATATTATTATGTTCTATCTTCAAAAGGTGGTAATACTGAAATTAATAAATCGGGGTTTATTGAGATTTCTTATTAGTCCATTGAAATTTTTAGCATCATTTTTGTAGGTGCAAATTTTAGAAATCTAAATTTATTAAAAAAATAGGAATTATGAAAATCGTTAAAACTTTATTTTTACTAGTTATTATTTCAATGTTGAGTGTTTCATTCAACAATTGTTTTGCAAAAAGCAAATTAATTATTCAGTCTAAAGACGATATTCGTCAGCTCTTTTTGAAAAACACAAAGACTGGTAAAAAACAACCTATCTCCACATGGAATAAAACCGGAGGTGGATTTTTAATTGAAGTTGATAACCTGAAAGATATGGCTATTGTGACAGACAAAACTTCTATTTTTAGATTGTTCAGTTTAGAAAAGAAACAATCAACCAAGTGGATTGAAATAACAAAAGAGAAAGTTCTTTCCATTCAGGATTGTTTTACAAAATATGCAGGAGATGCGATGTCTGATAAAGATATGCTGAAATCAGCCAGTGAGTTTTTAGTATCAAATTATCTTGGAAATCCAATGTATGAAGAAACATCAGCATTGAGAGGCAGTGAAGACAAGCTTATTTTTTCAGATAAAAATTCAAAAGAATTTTTTAATAATGAGGATATCGAAGTTAAATGGGACACAAAATTAAAGATTAAAAATATTTATATTGTCGATATTACGGCTCCGGGAGTAATTTGGAAATCTGATAATTTTTCGACTACAGATATAAAATTTGAACAAATAAAAAATGAATTAAAAAAACCACTTGAAACAGGGCATCAATATCAGATAAATATTGTTCTTGAAAATCCACATGATGCAAATATGGAAGGTGAAAAATACGCATTTGAATTTGCCTTAAAGCCATTACTTTTTAATGCAAAAAATGATCCGACATATTTTCTTGCAAAGGATTCTATAAATATCTCGTGGAAAACAAAATGTAATGTTAAGAAGTTAACATTGAAGAATACGGTTGATAATAAAGTGCTATGGGAACAAGAAAATTTTCAGGGAACTAATGTGAATTTCGAGAAAATGAAAGCCGGCATAAAAGGTGAGATTACAACAAAAACCAGATATCAACTACTTATTGACATAGAAGATGCAAATAAGTCAACCGCTCAATATGCCTATAATTTTGAAGTGATTTTAAATGATAAAGAAATAAAAGATTTAATGGACTTTATTAACTCAAAATAAATGGTTAATAGTTTTTAAAAACAAAAAAAGGGAATCATAAACGATTCCCTTTTTTGTTTATACAAATTCAATATTATCTGCAATAATCAAAGGCTCTCCTTTAAACCTCATGAATATTTGTGCAACTGCAAGCACATCTTTTTGGCAATAGGTAGCAATGCGCTCAATGTTTTTTTCTTCCCAGTAAACTCTTGCAACTTCGCTTCCGTCAATGTCGTCTTTTGGTGTTGGGATGTTTAACACGGCTGTGAGTAAATTAAGTGATGTGTAGCTTTTATAATCGCCGAACTTCCATAGCTCCAAAGTGTCCAAATGATTTACTTCCCAAGGTTTTTTTCCACCCAAATCAAGTATTTTAGGGATTGTTAAGCCATTAATTATCATTCTGCGAGAAATATATGGATAGTCGAATTCTTTTCCATTGTGGGCGCATAAATAAATATCGGATTTCCCTGCACATAATTTGTTAATCATCTCAGCAAACGCTGATAAAATGATTTTTTCATCGTCACCATAATATGATTTTAAGCGTAGGTGTTTTACTTCATTTTTTTTGTTCAGGAGACCTACTGAAATACAGATTATTTTACCAAATTCGGCGTAAATGGACGATTTGTAGAAAATGTTTTTATCTGCTACCGTTTGATCTTCAGAAAGAAGTTTTAATGTTTCTGCTTTTTTTTTCCATAATTTCTTGAAGTTATCAGGAAGCTCGGAAAAATCAGAAAATGCAGGAGCTGTCTCTATATCAAGAAATAGAATATTCTCAGATTTATAATTTTCAAGCATGCTATTTGTTTTTTGAGGTTGTGTCCTTTATATTTTTTTCAATAAAATGTGTAAGAATATTGATTGCAACTAAGTTATTTCCTCCTTGTGGCACAATAATATCAGCATAGCGTTTAGAAGGTTCAATGAATTGCAAGTGCATTGGTTTAACAGTTTTGTCGTATCGCTCAAGCACTTTGTTTACAGATCTGCCACGCTCAATAATATCTCTGTTAATTACTCTTGAAAGGCGGTCGTCGGCATCTGCATCAACAAATACCATTAAGTCGAAAAGCTTGCGAAGTTCCTTATCGGCCAGCACTAAAATCCCTTCAACAATAATTACATCTTTAGGAGCCATTGGGATTGTTTCATGCGAACGAGAGCAGGTTAGATATGAATATATAGGTTGGTCAATAGCTTTGCCTTTTTTTAGATCTTTAATGTGTTTTACCATCAAGTCGAATTCAATTGACTCTGGATGGTCGAAATTTAATTCCAGTCTTTCTTCCATTGGAAGATGACTCATGTCTTTGTAATAAGAGTCTTGATAAACTATTGCAACCTCGTCTTTTGGCAGGTTTTCAATAATTTTCTTGACAACTGTGGTTTTTCCCGATCCGGTACCTCCGGCTATTCCTACTACTAACATAGAGAGATACAATTTATATTATCAGCAAATATAATGAAGGTTTTATTTTTTTTACGAAAATTTCAGATTGAATTTCTGGATTTTTGATTTTTTTTTGAATGTGATAGCCTGAAATATTTTATATTTGTGTTAAATTTTGGATATTATGGGAACACTAAATTTGGATATTAACAAGCGCTATACGTATGATGATTACAAAACGTGGTTTGATGATGTACGTCGTGAGCTTTTTGATGGGATTATTAAATTGATGAGTCCTTCACCAACAAGGAAGCATCAAGATGCATCTTTTAGATTGGTTAGAAATTTTGGCAATTATTTGTTCAAGAAACCATGTAAAATTTATTATGCCCCATCTGATGTTAGGTTTCCCGAAAAAGGAATTGATGAAATTTATACCGTTACACAGCCTGATATCTATATTGTATGTGATTTAGCTAAACTTGACGAAAAGGGCTGTTTAGGTGCACCAGATTTAATCATTGAAATTATATCGCCCAAGAATGCAAGACGTGATGTGAGAGAAAAATATGATTTGTACGAAAAGTATGGAGTGCAAGAGTATTGGATTGTGAATCCAAATGACGAAAATGTTTCTGTATTTTTATTAAATGAATTTGGTAAATATCAATTGGTCAATATTTATGCAGGCGATGATAAGATTCCAGTTAATATATTCCATGGGGATTTTGCAGTTGATTTAACTGAAATATTTGAGCCGGAATAACTATCAACATTTAACTTTCAAACACTATGATACTCGAAGTTTTGTCCCTCGTTTGAGTTTTGTTTTAGGAGAGATATTGTTTAATCCACAAATAAATTTTACTGTGACACCATAGATTTTTGCTATTTTTCGCAACGAATCACCTTTTTTTACTGAATGGAAAGTATTTTTTGAAAGCGGTCTGGGTTCTCGTTTATTATTATTTACGATTAGTCGGCAACCCTCAATAATTTGTTTCTGATCGAAATCAATAAAACGAAGTGGATCGAGAGGTTTATCTCTATATCGTACTTCAAAATGAAGGTGTGGTGCAAATGAGTGTCCAGTGCTGCCACCAAGTCCAACAACGGCACCGGCTTTAATAAGTTGATTAGGTACAACCAATAATTTAGATAAATGTGCATAATATGTTTCCAAGCCATTGTAGTGACGTACAATTACAAGATTTCCATAACCACCTCTGTTGTATGTAGCATAGCGCACTTTACCATCAAAGGCAGTTCTGATCGTATCACCTTTTTTCAAACCAATATCAAGCCCATCATGTCCACGCCCAAACCCTCTATACAGTTTACCACAAAATGGGAACATAAAATATTGTGAGCTGTCTATTAATTCTATTTCAAATCTATCATTGTTTTGTGTTTCGCCGAGATATGCAAAAATTTGATTTGATGTCCAATTTGCTGTAAACAGGCGATTTGTGTCGAGTTGTACAATTCCTGAATCGGAATATAAATCGTGTATATAAGACCAGGTCTGATTTGAGTAGATTAAAACTTTGCTTGAATTTACGGTTATGGTATCAACAATGTATGGTGCACTTTGCGAATAGGTTTTTCCAACTATAAAGAAAAACATCAGCAAGTATATGTAGTATTTTGCTTTATTTTGCATCTTTTCTTAACATCTTTTTGCACTGAATCTTACAATGTATCCATGCGAATTACATGCGAAACACTTTGGTTCTAGAGCGTAAATTACAAAAATTGTAATTTAGAGGTTTACAATGAATGTGAAATGTAGTATTTTCAACATTCAATAACCTGTTTTCCCATTTCAATAAAGAAAATATATTATATTTTCGAAGTTTGATAAACAGAAACGGTTTTCAAAAATAGTATTTTTTGGGGGAAAACAAAATTATTTTTGATGAAATAACATTAAGTTGAACAATTGCAATTATATCGGATTTGTTGCAATTTCAAATCTGGCAAGGGGCGTGGTGTCTTGTGTCGCAAATTCATTTCTTAAATACTTGTAATATCCTGCAATCGCAATCATCGCAGCATTATCTGTAGTATATTTTGGCTTTGGTATGTGTACGATCCATTGCCTTTGTTCTCCTGCATCTAACAGTGTTTTCGATAAACCGGAATTTGCAGCAACACCACCTGAAAGTGCAATTTCTTTAATCCCTGTATGGTTTGAAGCTTTTATTAATTTGTCTAGTAATATTTCAATTATTGTAGATTGCAGCGATGCACATAGGTCGTTTTTGTGCAATTCAATAAAATTTGCATCTTCTTTTAACCGATCTCTTAAGAAATACAAAAATGATGTTTTCAGTCCACTAAAGCTGAAATTGAAATCAGGAATATTTGGTTTGTTAAATTTATATGTATTTGGATTACCTTTTGCTGCAAGCTTATCAATATAGGGACCTCCGGGATAAGGCAATCCCATTACTTTTGCACATTTATCAAAAGCTTCTCCGGCTGCATCGTCAATTGTTTTTCCAATAGATTGCATTTTAAAATAATCTTTTACAATAATTATTTCTGTATGCCCACCGGATACAAGCATGCAAAGAAAAGGAAACTTTGGTTGTTGAGTGTTTTGATCTTGTTTTAGAAAGTGTGAGAGTACATGCCCCTGTAAGTGATTCACTTCAATAAGTGGTTTGTGTAATGAGAGGGCAAGTGCTTTTGCAAATGATGTACCAACAAGTAACGATCCAAGTAAACCCGGACCTCTAGTAAATGCAATTCCATCAATTTGAGAAATATGAATTTCTGCTTTTTTAATGGCTGTGTCAACCACAGGAATAATGTTCTGTAGATGAGCCCGTGAAGCTAGTTCGGGAACTACACCGCCATATGTTATATGCACATCCTGACTAGCAATTACATTGGATTGTTCAACTTCGTTGCAAACCACCGCAGCGGATGTGTCGTCGCAAGATGATTCTATGCCAAGTATAGTGATTTTTTTTTGCAAAATAATATTTTTTAGTGCATCGAATCCATGCTAAAAGTGTTTTTTCTAAACTTCAAACTTTGTTCGTATATTTGCATCAAATGTAAGACAATATTAAAAAAATAATAAAAATATTATTAATTTTCTTATGCACAATCATCACTTTGTTGGTTGGTGTATATACTGCACTTCAAAGCAGTAGTGTGCAGACATATCTAGCCAATAGGCTCAGCAAATATGTGTTTGAGACCTATCATGCTCGAATTCATGTTGGTAAAATTGATGTGTCTTTTATAAACAATGTAATTTTGAAAGATGTTCTTGTGGAAGATTCTAAAAAAGACACCCTAATTTATTTAAAGTATTTTGAAGCTGAGGTTACGCACCTTGATTTACAAAACAACAAGATATTTTTAAATAAAATTACAATAGATGATCTATATGCAAACCTTTCTGAAGATTCCTCTAAAGTGATGAACTATCAGTTTTTGATAGATGCGTTTGCTTCGAAAGATTCATCAATAATTGATACATCTAAAACTATTTTTAAGCTTTTTTGCTACAATTACGATATTACAAATACTCGATTTTCTTATAAAAAATATCAATCGGCAGTTGTTCCTCATGGGATGAATTTTGATGATTTAAGTTTTCGTGATTTTAATATGGCTATTCGTGGTATTTTCTTGCATGGAGATACCATTGATCTGCATTTAGCTGATCTTTCTATCAAAGAAAAAAGTGGGTTAATGATTGATACGTTAGCCACTTGGTTACGCTTTACAAGTAAACAAATAGATTTAAGAAATCTATCATTAGTTACTCCAAACACAAGCATCCATGCGCCACAACTTGTTTTTGGATTTGACAGTTTGGGTGATTTTTCTGATTTCTTGAATCGGATTGAAATCTCTGCATATCTTAATAAATCTGTGTTTGGTGCAGATGATATAGCTTATTTTGTTCCTGACATCTGGGGAATTCATCAGCATATAGGAATTTCAGGACAATTAGAAGGCAAAGTGTGTGATTTAACTGCAAAAAATCTTATTTTGAACTATGGGAAACAAACTGTGTTTCAGTCTGATTTTCATATTAAAGGATTGCCAAATATAAATGCGATAGATGTTGATATGAACATAAAAAAGCTAAGAACTTCAAATGCAGATCTTGCTAAAATAATGTTGCCGCCATATACCGAGAAACATCCTATACCACTTCCGGCACAACTTGCGATTCTTGGAAATGTTGGATTTCAGGGAACAATTAAAGGTGGGTTGCAAAACGTGTTGGCAAAAGGTCGTGTAACTACTGATATTGGTGGCGTAATAGCCGATTTGTCGATGCAAAACGATTCAATAAAAAAAATCATGCTTTTTGAGGGTAAAATTCAAGCATTAAATGTTAATGCAGGGAAACTTGCAGGAAACGAGGCACAGTTAGGCTTGGTTACTGCTAATTTGGATGTAAAAGGACGAACATATTCAAAAAACAAAATAGACATTAAGGCAAAGGGGGAAATCAGAAGCATTGCCTATAATGGTTATACATATACAGGTATTCAGCTTGATGGTAGCTTACTCGATAAAAAAATTGATTCTAAATTGACGATCAATGATCCATCTGTTACTATGAATTTGCAAGCGAAAGGAGAGCTGATTGACAAACAAGCAAGTTTAAATTTGACTCTGGACATTGACAGGGCAGACTTACGTGCACTTAAAATAAATACGGCAGACAGCATGTGTCTTGCTAGTTTAAAGCTCTACGGCGATTTGAAAGGGAGTAATCTTGATGATGTAGTGGGTGATCTTGTTTTGGCTAAAGTATATTATGCAAATCAAAAAGGCTCAATCTCAATGCAAGATTTTTACCTGTCTATAAAAGATTATTATACTTATAAAAAGGTTTCGCTCGCTTCTGATTTACTTGATGTAAATATCTCTGGAAATTATAAATTATTATCTCTTATTAATTCCTTTTCAGGAGTTGTTTATAGTTATTTCCCCTCACTCGCACCAAGCAATTATACTGCAACGAAAGACACAGTTGAAAATCAGATTAAGTTTGAGATAAAAGTGAAACGTACCGATGAAATTTGCAAACTTTTTGCTCCTGAAATATCAATAAGTCCAAAGACGAATATTACAGGAAATTATAATTCTGCAACAAAAAATATTTCTTTTAAAGGAGCCATTCCATCAGTAAATTATAGTGGTAATAAAATCAAAAATTTATATTTTGATGCTTTTACACAAGGTGATATTTTATCTGTCAATATTGAAGGACATAAGATTGAGGCTGGTGGAATCATTACTGAAAACCTTAACATCAATGCAGATATCAGAAATGACAGCGTGTTGCTCCATATAAATAATCTTAATAAAACATCGGCAGCGTTTGGAGCAAATTTCACATTGCTTACTTATTTTACAAAGCCAATCAGTAATAAATCTCCTATAATTAATATAGAAATTAAACCCTCAGAACTTATAGCAAAAGATGTTGTTTGGTCGTTTCCTGATTCGAAAATAATTATTGATACAACAGCTATTAAAATTGAAAAATTGAAAATAAAAAATAAACAACAGTTTTTAACAATAAATGGTAAAATATCATCGAATCCAAAAGATACGCTTATGGTTCAATTTAATAAAGTTGATCTTGCAGAATTAAATCTTTTAATGGGAGACAGTGGTCCAAGAATTACCGGAAGGCTTGATGGATATGCTAGTGTGAATGATCTTTACAATAAAATATTATTTAATTCTGACTTAAGTGTGAAGAGTTTTACGTTAAATCAGGAGATGCTTGGAAATACATTTATTAAAACAAACTGGGATGAAGATACAAAGAAAATAGCTCTACAAGTTTATACAAAAATAGGAAAAGTAAAAACGCTTACAATAAATGGGGATTACACGCCTGCCAACAAAGAAATTGCTTTTGATATTAATTTGAATAGATTAAAATTAAATATTCTTCAACCATATTTAACAGGAATTGTATCTGCTTTAAAGGGGGAGGTTAATGGCAATTTTAATGTCAAAGGGACAGTCGATAAGCCACTAATTGAAGGAAGTCTGGATATACTTGAAACGTACTTTACATTAGATTTTTCAAAGGTTAGATATTGTATTAAAAACTCAATTCAAATTACAAATAATGAATTTAAGTTTGAAGATTTTAATATTTTCGACCCACGATGGAAAATGCTTGTTATTAACGGTTCTATTACACACAAAAATTTTAGCGATTTGATGATTGATCTGAAGATGAATACCACCGATGATGCATTTATGTTCCTGAATACAGAAGAAACAGATAATGATGCATTTTATGGGACTGCATACATGACAGGCGTTTTTAAAATCGCAGGTCCACCTGAAAATATTGTAGTTGACATTGCTGCAAGAACTGAAAAAGATACATATTTCTATATCCCACTTACTTCGAGCAGTAGTGTGAGTGAAAGCGATTTTATCACATTCATTAAGCCTTTCAATGCAAAAGATACAATAAAAATAAATCAAGAAGAAAAAACAAATTTGAGTGGTGTTACATTAAACTTTGATTTGGATATTACTCCGGATGCCGAAGCACAAATTGTGTTTGATGCAAAAACAGGAGACTTAATAAAAGGGAGGGGAACATCAAATCTCAAGATTGAGATTAATACCCTTGGTAAGTTTAATATGTATGGCGATTTTGTAATTGATCAGGGAGATTATTTATTTACACTTCAAAATATTATTAATAAAAAATTTGATGTACAGAAAGGTGGCGTTATTTCATGGAATGGAGACCCTATGGATGCCACAGTTGATTTAAAAGCAATTTACAGGTTAAAAGCTCCATTGTATGATTTGATTCTTGATACAAGTGAAGTTTATAAAAAACGTACGTCTGTTGAATGTCTTTTAAACATGACAAATAAGCTCATGACTCCTAAAATTGTTTTTGATATTGGGTTGCCAACAGCAGATGAGAACACAAAGTCAATATTAAACGCCCTCTCTACGGATGAAAAAAACAAACAATTTCTTTCGTTGTTAGTGTTGAACCGTTTTATGACTCCTGATAATATTAAAGCAAATAAAACGAGTGAACCCAAACGATCATCAAATCCAGGCGGAGTAACGTCTAGCGAGTTGCTCTCGAATCAATTAAGTCACTGGTTATCGCAAATCAGTAGTGATTTTGATGTTGGTGTGAATTATCGTCCCGGCGACGAAATTAGTAGCGAACAAGTTGAGGTTGCACTTTCTACACAGATTTTGAACGACCGTGTTTCAATTAATGGGAATGTGGGTATTGGGCAGCAAAAATCTACGTCTAGTGGTGTGGTAGGTGATTTTGATATTGCATATAAAATCACTAAGAATGGTAAACTTCGTGTAAAAGCATTTACGAAAGCCAACGATCAGGTTATGGATAATTCTGCTCCTTATACGCAAGGGATGGGTTTCTTTTACAAAGAGGATTTTAATACAATAGGGGAATTATTTCGCAGATACAGGGATTTTGTTTTTCAAAAAAAATCGCTTTAAAAGGGATATTTATATAAAACATTTTTTTTGTTTTATATAGT
>JAVHQG010000212.1:0-3128 GCA_036171035.1 Bacteroidales bacterium | reverse complement strand
AAGCCTCATTCTTGACGTTTTCTTATCTGACACTGAGTTTTCTTACAAGAACTAATTATAAAAAAAGTAATCATAAAATTGTACTTTTCGAATAAGTTTAATATCCTTACATTCTAAATCTTAATATATTATGGCATTTAAAGTAGTAAATATTGTTCGTGCACCAGGAGCAAATCCTGATACAGACCAATCAATAATTAAAACTGAAAAAATTGAAGTGCTAACAATTCTTGCTGATATAAGAAAGCCTGATCAGGTTGTTGAGATATGTAAAAAGTGTGTGTTTGAAGATGGATTTCAAGCAATACAGCTCTGCCCTGCTGTAAATAACGAATTGGTTCAAAGGGTTACGATAGCTATTGAGGGGAAAGCATCTATTTTTGTAGGTAGAGGCGATTTTCAAAGTGTGCAAATGGCATTGACAAATACTGACAGGGAGTGGTTTTCGTAATTAGCGG
Organism: Bacteroidales bacterium; assembly: GCA_036171035.1. Lineage (GTDB taxonomy): Bacteria > Bacteroidota > Bacteroidia > Bacteroidales > GWF2-35-48 > GWF2-35-48. The sequence goes on along the minus strand of JAVHQG010000212.1, from coordinate 2,670 downwards.
ATTTTACTGCTTATTTTTAAGTAGTAATAGAATCAATTTTTCTTTAGCAATAACAAACAACAGAAAAATTGCAAATAGTATGCTGTTCATGCCAAAGGTAAGCCAAAATGAGCTTGTACGAAGATATTCGCTTACAAAAAACAACAAAATAGCGACTCCCATATATAGCAAAATAGGTTTTAGTTCATAGTCTATTCTGTAGAATTTTCTTCCCATAAAAAATGAGGCAATCATCATCAGGAAATAGCATATAAATGTTGCCCATGCTGCACCCATGTATCCACCATAAACAGGGTTGTTTAAAGGAATTAGCAAGATGTTTAGCACAACCGTTACCAGTGCACCAAAAATTGCAAGAACTGCTCCATATTTGGTTAAATTAGTTAGCTTATACCAAATGGAAAGATTTATTATAATTCCCAAAAACATATTCGCAAGTAAAACAATGGGAACAATCTTTAATCCTGAATGAAAATTTTTGCCAATAAAATATTTTACAATATCAATATACATCATCACTCCAAGAAAAATCACGAGACAAAAAATTATAAAAAATTTCATAATTTGTGCATACATCTTTTTTGCATCTTTATCTTTGGCATGTGAGAAAAAAAATGGCTCTGCGGCATAACGGAACATCTGCACAAATAAGGTCATAAGCATAGCTACTTTATAGTTTGCTCCATAAATGCCAATTTGTGCCATAATATCTAATGAAGCGGGCAGATAGTGCTTCAATAAAATTCGATCCATTGTTTCGTTAATCATTCCGGCAAGTCCTGCAATCAGTAGTGGTAGAGAATATACAAGTATTTTTTTTAACAATGGAAAATCAAACCTGATTTTTACGTTTACAATTTCAGGCAATAATATAATTACCGTAAATATGCTTGATATCAGGTTCGCTAAAAAAACATATCCCACACCAATATCCGGCTTGTAAATAAAATTAAAAACTGACTCAGGATTATTCTTTGTAATCCATGGACAAAACACAAGAAAAAAAATATTCAAAAAAATAAAAACCAAAATACCGGCAAGCTTAAAAATCGCAAATTTAAAGGCTTTGTTTAACATACGTAGTCGGGCAAATGGGATTGCAGTGAAAGCATCTGCAGCCATAATAATTCCAAACCAAATAATATATTCTTTGTGACCGGAATATTGTAATTTATCTGCAATATTTTGTGCAAAAAAGGAAATAATAAGAACAAAAAGCAACGAGGTTGCAAAAAGCGAAACCAAAGAGGTTGTATATACTTTGCCCTTATCGTTTTCACTTTCAGAAAACCTGAAGAAACCCGTTTCCATTCCATATGTGAGCAGAATCATAATAAAAGTAGCATATGCGTATAGCTCTGTGATTACACCAAATGCTTCAGGTAGAAAAATACGTGTGTGGAGCGACACCAATAAATAATTCAGCAAACGACCCAATATAGAACTTAATCCATACACGACTGTTTGTCCGGCTAGCTGTTTTAATCGACTCAAAATTTTATTGTTTTATTCTTTCACCCTATTAAATCCCAGAGTTTTAACCATCCAGTTGGGGAGTGGTTTTTCGGGATTTCTTTTCTTTAAATTAAGATAAATTCCAAATTTTTTCAATACGGGGACTTTGTGCGTTTCAACAAATTCAATGAGTGTGCCATCAGGATCTTCCACATATGCAAAGCAGCCGGCAGCATCGCCCATGTCGAAACTAGAACCTGTATCGACGGTAAATGCAAAACCTTTTTGTTTACATTCTTCGCGTAAACTGTCCATGCGAGCAATATCAAAACAAATCTGAATAAAGCCCACATCGCCCCATTGGCGGTCTTTAAAAATCTTCTGAGGTTCTCGGTCATACACTGTAATCAGTTCAATGTGGCTATCGCCCAACAAACGGCTGAAAGCACCCTGATGTGGGACCGTTCGTGCAAGTAAGACTCTTCTGAATTTCAAATTTCCACCGGGTAAATTTTTATAATCATCAAACACGCCCTCTTTGTCATAAATAACTTTGTCGTAGCCTAAGATATCAGAATATAATTTGCGTGCTTTTTCAATATTAGTAACACCAACCACAGCACCGGAAACGCCACCTGTTAGACCCTTGCCGGTTGAAAACCAATCGTGAAACGATTCAATCTGAAAAATATTATTATAAGGATCTCTAACATAAAATGTTTCATTCTCCTGTGGATCTTTAACTACATTGCCTAATAAATCTAATTTCCTTTCTTTAAATAGATCAAATGTAGCCTGAACATTTCTCGATTTTATTTTACCAATTGTTGTTCCCAAGTCTCCCAATTGAACTTCAAATATAGGGAATACAGGTTTTCTTTCGGTATATTGCCATATTTCTAAACCACCACCACCTTGCATGTTTATTGCAAGGACAGCATGTCTTTTATGTGGTTTCCCACCTGTGTAGGGAAGCATTTGTTCGGCCATTGCCGTTTCATCAAAAACAGGCACATCAAAACCAAGGTTTTTTCTATACCATGCCCAGGCCTCGCCAGTATTTGTATTTCCAACACCTAGCTGTTGTATGCCGCAAATTATTTTTGAATGCATGAATCGTAATATTTGTTGGTAAAATTAACATTTTAATAAACTAAATTTCAATTCTCATAAGCGAATTAAATGAAATTGATTAAATTTCGGAAATTAAAAAAT
>JAVHQG010000211.1:0-3140 GCA_036171035.1 Bacteroidales bacterium | reverse complement strand
ATCTTCCTCAAATATAATTAGTTCTTGTAAGAAAACTCAGTGTCGGATAAGAAAAGGAGTTTACTTTTGTAAATGACTGTTTTCAAAACCCGGCATACTGCTAGTAACAGTATGAGCGAGCTTGTGGGTTGTTTAACGAAATTATTGGCGTTTTCTTGCTGACACTAATTAATAATTAAAAATCTCTTCAAGGCTTAATTCTTTAACCTTTCCAAGCTTTTCCATAGTGGTTTTATCAAGCAAATTTTTGTTACCTAGAATCAGAAACGTATATGTTTTATTTTTCACATGTTCATCAAAGAATTTTTGAAGATTTTCCATTCGTGCAATTTTAATTTTATCGTACGTTTCTTTGCGAGCATCATTAAGAATGCCACGGTCGAGATTGTTTTGATATGTCCAAAATAGTTGTGAATCGTTTACTCTCTCCGAGTCAATTCTTTTAATGATTGCATCAGTTGCCGCTTCAAATGCTTTTTCAGAACGCTGCATATTGTTCATTAAATCGATCATTGCATCGGTTGCCGCTTTAAGTTTATCAACCTGAGTGGCAACAAAGGCTACTGTGTAATTTGATCTGTTAATTTTTATTGGTGTATCATAAAAAGCATATGCAGAATAAGCTAGTGCTTTAGATTCACGAATTTCCTGAAAAACAATTGACGACATATTCCCTCCATAATATTCATTAAATAAATCGGACATAGGAAGAATTTCTTTTGTAAAAATCTGATCTTTCGACAACAGCACAATGTTTGCTTGTACCATATCGTAATTTACAAAATAAACTGTATTTTGATTTGTTTCTTTTTCTTTAAATTCTTTAAATTCAGGATATTCAATTAATGTTTTTACAATTTTATGATTTCTCTCAAGAATAGGTGTAATCTCTGCAACAGAAGTGTTTCCAAAATAGTAAATGCGATGCCTGTGGTTAAAAACATCTCTTACAGTATTCGTAAGCTCGTTGGGTTTAATATTTTTTAATTCATCTGCTGAAAGAATCTGTGTAAAAGAAGATGTGTCTCCATAGCGCCCAAAATTATACATGGCTTTCCAAAGAATCGTGTTTTTATCAAGCTTTTGATCTGTGCGTTCCTTCAAAATTCCTTCAATATATTTATCATATATTTTTTTGTCGGGATTCAAGTTGCCAATAATATGTTCTAATAGTTCCACTCCTTTTTCAAATGATTTATTTAGTCCGGATATTGAGACATATGTGCGTTCTTCTCCTGTATGAACATTGAGGGATAGTCCATATCGGAATAATTCTTTTTGTAATTCTTGTGGTGAATATTTTGTGGTACCGAGGAATGGTAAGTAGCCAAATGCGAGTTCTAATTTTTTATTTTGTCTTTTCCCCATGCTTAAAACGTACTGTAGTGTGAATAGTTCATTTTCTTTATTTTTCACATAACAAAGTTCAATGCCGGGATTGATAGCATTACGTGTAATCTCTTTTTCAAAATCAACAAATTCTGGTTGTAGTTCTTTCGATTTTATTTTCTTGAAATCTCTTAAGTATGCAGATTCGTTTTCTCTGTTTAACGTAACCGGAGTGATTTTTGGTTTTTCAACTTTTACTATAGATGGATCTTTGCCAATGCGTTTATAGATAACTACGTAATTATCTTTATAGTTTTGTTTGGCAAATTTTACAATATCTTGTTTTTTTATTTTGCTTAATTCATCAATAAATCGCACATAATCAATCCAATCAACACCTTGTGTGAATGCTTCTACATAGTTATGGGCACGAGTGTTGTTTTCCTGCATTTTTATTTGTTGCAGTTTCATGTTGTTGATCACTGCTTCCAGCATCCAATCGTCGAATGCTCCATTTTTTATTTTTTCAATTTCTTGTAAAAACAATTTTTTCACATCTTCAAGTTTTTGCCCTTGACGTGGGCTGGCACTGAATATTTGTTCTGAATAATCTTTGTGTATGGCATAATACGCATTTGCATTTAATGTCTTTTGATTTTGCACAAGGTTTAAATCAAATAATCCGGCTTTTCCATTGTATAAAAGGGCGTTGATGATGCTGACCATTTTTTTGTCGTATGTGTTATCTCCGGCAAACCGAAATGCCATCAATAGATTTTCGGGATTTGGTCCAAAAACATCTTTAATACGTGGTTTATCAATTGGATTCTCTTTTGGTTGTTTGATTGCCGGGACTTTTTTTGATTTAAGTTGCCCAAATGTTTTATTTACAAGTTCTATTGTTTTATCGAAATCAAGATCGCCCGATAAAGCTATTGCCATATTATTGGGTACATAGTATTTGTTCCAGTAATTATGAATATTTATCATTGATGGATTTTTCAGATGTTCGGCTTTTCCAATCACAGTCTGTGTCCCATAGGGATGTTTTTTGTATAGTTCACTAGAAAGTGCTTCCCAGCTTTTGTTATCATCATCGTCTTGTCCCATGTTAAATTCTTCGTAAACAGTTTCAAGTTCTGTGTGAAACAAGCGCAGTACGAGTTCGCTAAATCGTTCTTTTTCCAGTATCAGAAATTTCTCTAATTCATTTGATGGAATATCGTTCATATAAACGGTGCGTTCTTCGCTGGTATATGCGTTGGTTTCTTTTGTCCCTATTGCACCGGTCATTTTATCATATTCATTGGCTACTGCGTATTTTGCAGCAATGCCTGAAACTCTGTCAATTTCAGCATATATGGCTTCTTTCTCTTCTTTTGTTGTAGCCGTTTTATGCTGTTCATATAACTCAGCTATTTTATTCAGATAATCTTTTTCTTTGTTCCAGTCAATAGTTCCAAAATTTGAAGTACCCTTAAACATCATATGTTCAAGATAGTGTGCAAGACCTGTGGTTTCTTTCGGGTCATAAATTGAGCCTGCTTTTACGGCTACATAAGACTGAATGCGTGGTTCTTTTTTATTTATCGTTAAGAATACTTTTAGCCCATTGTCCAATGTGTAAATTCTTGCTTTTAAGGGATCTCCGGTCACAGTTTCATAATGAAATCCATTAGATGTAAATTTTTCTGTTCTGTATTTTGGATCCGATATTTCTTTACATGCACTTAGTGCTATCAGTATGAGAAATGCTGCAAAAAATGCTGATTTTTTCATCTTTTTGATTTTATTGATTCTGTTTCAATTTT
>JAVHQG010000210.1:0-3143 GCA_036171035.1 Bacteroidales bacterium | reverse complement strand
TTACCATTTTATCTATCCGAGATATTGTAAAGCTAATTAGTAACCGTTACATTTGTTTTTTATCTAATTCAAATTTTCAACTTATAGTTTTTGTGATGGATGTATATAATTTTTATGAACAAAGAGTAGCTCAATTTTTAAAACAAGAAACTGATTGTTGCAAAAAAGAAAAAAAGTTTCCTTTTTATCGTTTGTTTACGATTGCAGTTGGAATTACTTTATGTTACTTATTTTTTCAAATTAATATTTTTATTTCAGTTTTTATACTGCTTTTATTTTCCATTCTTTTTATTTTAATTGTAAAAAAAGACAATCAAAATTCTGCTCAAAAAAACAAGGCTCAATTATTAAAAAAATTAAATGCAAATGAGCTTGATTATTTGAATGGAAAATACAATTACGACGACGAAGGTAGTAGATATAATAATGATTCGCACCCATATTCAAATGACTTAGATATTTTTGGAAATTTATCTTTGTATCATTACATAAATCGAACAAATTTATTTATCAGCAGTGATATTTTAGCAGATTGGTTACGCTCTCCGGCAGATGTGCAAGAAATAAAAAATCGAAATGAGGCAGTGTTGGAATTAAGCAAGGAGATTGATTGGCGACAACAAATATTTATTTTAGGTTGTTCTTTAGAAAAGTCCGATAAATCTGTCATAAATCTTATTAAATGGGTAAAAAAAACAGATAATGCTCCTATTCAGAAAAAGCATATTCTTATTTGTTCTGTTCTATCGGTAATGACATTTTGTTCAATTATTTTTTCATCATTTTTTGCGACTCCATACATACCTATTTTATTTCTGATCATTCATTTTATTATTATTCAAATGTCAAGTCATATTGCAAAATATGCACATAATGATGTTACGAATCATTCAAATATTTTACAAGCATATGCGGATATTTTAAATGAAATTGAAACAAAATCTTTTCTATCGATCAAACTGAATAAGCTTAAAGAGCAATTAAAATCAAAGAATTCTCTTGCTTCAGATGAAATAAAAAAATTATCTAAAATCGTTTCTAATTTCGATCTCCGTTGTAATGTTTTAGTGCATTTTTTTATTAACACTTTATTCTTTTGGGATATTCGACAAGTCTATAAATTAGGAAAGTGGAAGCATAAAAATATAGAAATAGCGCACTGGTTTCAAAGCGTAGGAGAAATCGAAGCCTTGTCAAGTTTTGCAAATTTACATTATAATAATCCTCATTGGTGCTTTCCTAAAATTCATGAAAATCATTTCAGATTAGAAGCAACTAATTTGGGGCATCCATTAATTCAATCCAAAATTCGAGTCTGTAATAATTTAACCATCAACGGTACAGGAAAAATTTTACTTTTAAGTGGATCAAACATGTCGGGTAAAAGCACATTCTTAAGAGCAGTTGGAGTGAATCAGATTCTTGCCATGGCTGGATCTTGTGTTTGTGCAACAGATTTTATTTTTTCACCTGCACAAATTTTTTCTAGTATGCGAATCAGTGATTCATTAAAAGACAATACCTCAACTTTTTTTGCAGAATTGAAAAAATTAGAATCTATTATTAAAGTGGTTGAACGCAAGGAGAAAGTGTTTCTGCTGCTGGATGAGATATTAAGAGGTACAAATTCTATTGACAGACATATTGGTTCAACAGCTTTGATTAAACAGTTAATTTTAAACGAAGCCGTAGGAATTGTTGCTACACACGATTTAGAATTAGCTGAAATGAGTCATGAATTTCCAAACAATATTGAAAATTACAACTTTAATATAAAAATCAATAACGATGATTTATATTTTGATTACAAGCTAAACAATGGCGTTTGTACAAGCTTAAACGCTTCAATTTTAATGAAGAAAATAGGTATTAAGATGTAATTATGTTTTTACTCGTAACTACCTTTTTTTACAATTTTCATTTCTTGCATCATAAATTTCCCCATTGCTATAACATGGAAAATCTCACTCTTTTTTAAGAATACCAAATCAGCATCTTTACCAACTGCAATACGTCCTTTATTCTGTAATTTTAATATATCTGCAGGATTTGATGTTAACACCTTCAGTGCTTTTTCTAATGGCACTTTTTCTTCATTTACTGCATCCATAAGTTCTCTGAAATTTGCACTTGGCTTCCCTACTTCCAGCTTTATAAGATTGCCTTTTTCATCAAATCCGGGTAGCGATCCACAAGCATCTGATGTAAATGTGATGTTCTCTAGCGGGACACCTGCATTTATAAGCTCATTAATACATTTTGAAGGTTTCACTTCATATTCCGGAAAATATGGATAAGAACTTGTAGTAATATCAACTAAACCACCTTTTTTACCATATTCTTTTGCAGATTCTAAAGTGTAGTCATTTCTATTACAATGTGTAGGTAAAAATTGAGTTAATTTTAGCATTTTATGGCTTCTCTCTATCACATCATACATCGGTTGAAATGGATTCTCTTGATCACCTAGATGAATATTTACAATACCTGCTTTTCCACCTAGCATACCTCCTACCCTTGCATGTTCAACAAGCCGGATCAATTCATCAGTATTTGGCCACGAAGAACGGTGGTCTGAAATAGCAATTTCACCAACACCAATTACTTCTTCAATCATTGCAATATCCTTACCTACATCGCCTGTAAGCGTTGGTGTGGGAATTTGATAAGCACCCGTATAAATCCAACATGAGACTCCTTCTGCCTTCAGGGCTTTTGCTTTCATCAGCACAGATTCTACTGAACGAGTCATGCCATCTGTTCCCAAGCAGCCCACCACAGACGTAATGCCTCCTTCAACCAATTGACTCAACCTTAATTCCGGCGTTCTTGTTGCCGGTCCACCTTCTCCACCTGCTCCTGCAATATGCACATGTGCATCAATAAATCCAGGTACTAACTTTAATCCGCTGCAATCAATAATTTCAACTTCTAAACCAATTGAAACATTCAATGTATCTGCTATTGCAAGGATTTTATTACCCCCGGTTAGTACATCTTTTTTTCCAATATACTCGGGTGAATATATTTCACAATTTTTAAATAGTTTCATTTTTACTTTTTTAATTAGTGTTTGAAAAAAAACTCAGTAAGTTCAATCGTATTTCAGAAAAAAATATATAATAAGTTTTTTACATACAAAT
>JAVHQG010000209.1:0-3176 GCA_036171035.1 Bacteroidales bacterium | reverse complement strand
TTCCATTTATCTCCATTAAATAGTTCGAAAACGGAAGAATTCCCAAAAAATAAAATAAAGTGCCAAAAATTATAACAGACTTATTCTTTAAATATTTAACGGTAAAAAATAAAATAGTTGCATGCAACAGTAAAGAAAAAATCACCATTACATCGGAAATATTTACTTGAGGAATGGTAAACTGCCCATAATAAAAAACTAATGGATGAGGGATAAGAAGTAATTTTAAATTAAATAACATCGCATATGCAGAAACAGCAATCTTTGCAGCTATGGCATGATCTATATGTAAAGGATTTTCAAATGAAAAAAGTGTTATTTTTTCAGCTGGGAAAAATAAATTTGGGATATTGTATAAAAAGTATGTTGCAAAAAATAAAGCGATAACCGTAATAATTATTTTTAGATTATTTTGTATTATGAAACCAAGAGATCCGTTTTTATAATACAAGAACCATAGTACCATTGGAATTATCATGATAAATGAAATAGCACTTTGTTTGGTTATATATGAAAGCATATATAAAGCAATGGCTGCTAGGAAAATATACCATTTAGGTTTTTCATAAAAATGAATAAAATATTTCAGAGATAACAAACAGAGAATTAAATATATGATTTCTTCTCTATTTTTTAAACTGGCTACAACTTCGGTATGCAGTGGATGACAAATCCATAACAATAAGGTAATAAATACAAAAACATATCCTGTTTTCGGTAAAAGAACTTTTATTAAAAGTTTCAATAACAAAATACAAGTAATAGCATATAATAGCACATTTATTAAATGACTTACAAATGGATTTTCACCAAAAAATTCGTATTCAATAGCAAAAACTGCTTTCGTTACCGGACGATATCCAAAACTTGATTCTTTACTCTGAACATATTGGGAAGTAAAAATTTCAGGAATACTCTTAATCCCTTGTTGTACCTGCTTGTTATCTTTAATTACGAATTCATCATCCAACGAATATTTGTTAAAAAGAGTATTCCCATATATAGCAAAAACTGTTAAATATATATAAAGTGACCATTTTTTTGTATTTGTAAAAAATGAGACTCCTTCTTTTTTTTTAATGGTTTTTCGCATATAAAAATAATAGCATTTAAGGCTTTAAATAAGTTTCTATCAAATAAATATTACTTGTTTTTTTCAAAAATACATGAATTTTATTAATTTCTTTGACCGCTATTGTTTATTTGCGTAATATCAGTCACTGTTATATTTTTTAGTACAATTGTATTCTTATTATTATTATTGAGAATCAGACAACCAGCTTATTATGATATACGTCATATATAAAACACTATAATTATGAAAAACCTAGTATTAGTATTAACTGTTTCTTTTATTTGGCTGTTTCATCCCATCCAATTATTTGTGAGACATTGCAAGAGATACAGTCTTATCATAGTCGCATTGTTCATTAATATTTCAATGTTCCCGTTGTTTGGTTTCTCACAGAGTACACAAGATCATAACAAAGAGAGTAGGAGTAAAGTGTATGATAAAAAGGATGCAAAGGTGAAAGTTATTGACGCATATAGGCGTGATAATGGCTCCGGTAAAGCTATTATCATTCAAAGGCATAGAAATGATGCAGTAGCAGATAAATTAGTTCAGAAATATATTGCGAAAACAAGAAAAGAGTTGAGTCAAACGGGTTTGGGAAAGCAAATAACTAGTAGTGATTGTTCGAATCTGGATTTTGAGGATGGTAATTTTACCAGTTGGACAGGTCAAACGGGTGTGAACAATGGCTATCCTGCAGGAAGTTGGGTAAATGGGATTGTTGCAGGCAGTCATAGTATTGTTACGAGTGGCAGTGATCCATATGCTACCGCAGCAAATCCAATTTCTCTCCCGGCACCTGGTGGAGGTACGTATTCTATTAAATTGGGTAATAACGATGTAAGCAATGTCTCAGGTGGTTATGCCGAACAGCTTATTTATACGTTCACTGTTCAGCCAATTGATACAAATTTCATATATAAATATGCTGTTGTTCTTGAGGATCCACAGCATACTCCTCCAGAACAGCCCTATTTCGATTTTACTATTTTAGATCCATCCGGGAATAATATTTCATGCAGCTATCAACATTATGTGGCCGGATCGGGTTTATATGGTTTTTTGCCTAGTCAGACTACAGATGTTTATTTTAAGCCTTGGACTACTGTCGGCATAAATTTAGCACCATATTTGGGTCAACAAATCACGATAATGGCAACTACTGCTGATTGTTCTCAAGGAGCTCATTTTGGTTATGCATATCTTGATTTTGTTTGTCTTTCAAATACATCTTCAACAACTACCTACTGTGACAATCAAACCTCTGCGGTAATAACTGCTCCTACTGTTGAGCCGAGTATGGCTTTTACTTGGTCCACAGGGGAAACAACTTCTTCTATTACCATAAATCCTCAATTGTATAATGATAGCATAATAAATTGTTTTGTTGAATCGCCTACTTCAGTTGGTTTTTGCGGGTTTTGGTACACATTCCCGATTCATGTTGTTGAATTAACTCCTGATTTTACATTTACAAGTAATTGTTTAACAGTAAATTTCACAGATTCTTCAAGTATTAATGGTGGCTCTTTACAAAGTTGGCTTTGGAATTTTGGAGATGGAAATACGGCTACAACACAAAATACTTCACACACCTATATTACAGCCGGTTCGTATAACGTAACGCTCACAATAAATTCAGCAAATGGCTGTCAGAAGACTGTTACTCAATCTGTTACACTTGCTGGTGCTGATATTACTTTAAGTTCGACAAATTTACAGTGTTTTGGTGATAATAATGCAACAGCTACCGTAACAACAGGTGATCCACCATCTAGTATTGTGTGGACACCAAGTCCTCCTGTGGGTCAGGGAACAAATACTATTTCAAGTTTACCTGCAGGTACTTGGGTTGTTCAGGTTTCAGCAACAAATGGATGCACATCAATAGATACGGTTGTAATTACGCAACCACCCGATTTAGTAGCTACAATACCTACAAGCTTGGATATTTTATGTTTTGGTGGAAATAGTGGTTCTGCAACATCCTCTGCAACCGGAGGGACAGGTGCTTATACATATCTTTGGAATACAACTCCGGCTCAAACAACGGTTACAGCAATAAATCTTATTGCAGGTGTTTGGACTGTTACTATAAAGG
>JAVHQG010000208.1:0-3191 GCA_036171035.1 Bacteroidales bacterium | reverse complement strand
TCCACTCCGAAAAGTCCAAAAAATATTTTCCAGCGATTTTTTGCCCTTGATCCCTGAAGGGAAATCGCTGAAAATCAGTGTGCCTTTAAAGTCCCCTTTAGGGGATTTAGGGGTTAAAAGACTTTTCGGAGTGGACTCAATTATTGATACTTTATAATAGATTTTAATGGGTAAATTATACATAGAAACATATGGCTGCCAGATGAACGTGGCAGACAGCGAAGTGGTTGTTGCAATTCTTAACAATGCCGGTTATACTTATACTAACAATATCCTTGATGCTGATGTGATTCTGGTGAACACTTGTTCCATTCGCGATAATGCAGAACAGCGCATATGGGGCAGACTTACCGTGTTTAAACAGATTAAAAACAAGAAACCTGCAACTCTTGTTGGAGTCATTGGGTGCATGGCTGAACGATTAAAAACAAAACTATTAGATGATGAAAAATTAGTAGATTTGGTTGTGGGCCCTGATGCTTATCGTGATTTACCAAATTTAATTAAACAAACAGAAATCGGACAACATGCTATAAATGTGTTGCTTTCTCGTGAAGAGACATATGCTGATATTTCTCCTGTGCGATATGATACAAATGGGGTTTCTGCTTTTGTTACGATTATGCGTGGATGTGATAATGTCTGCGCTTATTGTGTGGTTCCTTTTACAAGAGGCAGAGAACGAAGTCGAAATCCTCAAACCATTCTTGATGAAGTAAAAGAATTGATCTTAAAGGGCTATAAAGAGGTGATACTTATTGGTCAAAATGTTGATAAATACAAATGGGAACACGAAAATTCCGATACTGTTAATTTTGCTGCGTTACTCGAAATGACAGCACTTGTAAGTCCTCAATTGAGGGTTCGTTTTTCAACATCTTATCCCCAAGATATGACAGATGAAGTTCTCGAAAAAATGGCTCAATATCAAAATATTTGTAAAAGCATACATTTGCCCATACAGTCTGGCAGTACAAGGATTCTTGAAATGATGAAACGAGGGTATTCGCGCGAATGGTATATGGAGAGAATTGCAGCAATTCGCCGAATTTTACCCGATTGTGCTATTTCTACAGATATTATTGCCGGCTTTTGTTCCGAAACAGATGCAGACCACAATGACACACTTTCACTTATAGAATGGGCTCGATTTGATTTTGCATTCATGTTTAAATACTCCGAAAGATCCAATACTTTTGCACAACGAAAATATGTTGACGATGTTCCCGAAGAAACCAAATCTAAACGATTAGATGAAATTATTAAACTGCAAAACAGGCTCTCTGCTGAAACAAAAAAAGAAGATATTGGCAAAGTGTATGAAGTACTAATAGAGGGTGTTTCAAAAAAATCTGACCAATCGTTTTTTGGTCGCAATTCTCAAAATAAAGTAATTGTTTTTCCCTGCAAAACCTATCACATCGGTGATTATGTCTCAGTAAAAGTTGTGAGGGCAACATCTGCTACATTAATAGGGGAAATATGTTAAAACAAATATTTTTAAGTTGCATCCTTTTTTATTCTTTCAGTATTCTTTCTTTCCCACAAGACCTAAATTATACACGAAAAGTTATAGACACATTATGCTCTAACTCTATGTTTGGTAGAGGTTATCTGAAAAATGGAAATCGTTTGGCAGCAAACTATATCTTCACTGAATTTCAAAATATCGGGCTCTCTTTGTTTAACGATAGCTGCTTCCAACCACTTTCATACCCTGTGAATACGATTCCCGGAAAATTTTCTGTTGCCATAAATGAAAAGGTTCTACAACCAGCTAAAGATTATTATGTAATGGCTCGTTCTGCCTCGTGTAAAGGTACGTTCCAAGTTATTTATTACAACTATCTAATACTTTCAAACCCAGATAGTCTAAGAAAATTTGAAGCAATAGATTTTTCCGATAAATTTATTTTAATTGATAAAACAGGTACTCAAAATAAAGATACCATTAGCCTGCTCAAACAGATGCGCTCTAATCCTAAAAAAGCGAAAGGAATCATTAATGTAGAAGATAAAATCAACTGGAACGTATCATCTAAGGCTGAAACTTTTACCGACATTTTGATTGCAAAACCAGTGATTACGAATAAAGTAAAATCAATAACAACAGATATTGAAACAGTATTCATTGATAAATTTTCCACACAAAATATTGTAGCATTTATTAAAGGTTCTGAAAAACCCGATTCGTTTATTGTTTTTACAGCTCACTATGATCATCTGGGTGGAATGGGCGACAGCATCTATATTCCTGGAGCAAACGATAATGCAAGTGGTGTATCAATGCTTTTTAATTTTGCTAAGTATTATAAAGAACATCCGGCAAAATTTTCAATAGTATTAATTGCTTTTACAGGCGAGGAAGCCGGACTTTTGGGATCTTCGTATTTTGTGTTGCACCCTTGGTTTGCTTTGGATAGAATAAAAGTATTGTTAAATCTTGATATGGTTGGAACCGGCGATGAGGGTATTATGCTGGTCAATGGTGCGGTTTTCACAGATTTATTTAATCGTTTTGTGGAAATAAACAAAATAAAAAGTTATGTGAAAAAAATTGAAAAACGAGGAGAAGCAAAAAACTCTGATCATTATCCGTTTTATGCAAACGGGGTAAAATGTTTTTTTATTTATACATTGGGAGGAATCTCTGAATACCACAATCCGTGGGATAAAGCATCAACATTACCACTTACAAAATACAAAGAATTATTCCATTTGATTTTGGATTTTACAGATACTTTTTAGATAATAAAGATCAACTATTTATATTGATTTATTGCCTTTTCCCTGCTTATGAGGGAAAATAAGTGTGGATTTTGTCGAGCAATATAGCGTTAATAAAAGGTTTTGTAATATAATCAGATGCTCCTTTGTTCATGGCTTTTGTTATATGGTCATACTCAATAAGTGCAGAAACAACAATAATTGGAATGTTTGATGTATTTGTATTTTCTTTTACAAAATCAAGCACATGAAATCCATCAATTCCCGGCATTAGCAAATCAAGCAAGATAAGATCAATTTTTTCATTTGTGATTTTCTCCATTGCCTCATAACCTCCGTAAACCGGAATCACATGAAATTTAGCATTTTCAAGAATCGCCTGTAATACCTGCACATTGAAGAAATCATCATCAACAACTAAAACCGTATAATTTTCGTTACTCATTAAGAATATTATGTATTAA
>JAVHQG010000207.1:0-3192 GCA_036171035.1 Bacteroidales bacterium | reverse complement strand
ATAATTTTATTTTTTAAAATCAATTATTAGACACAATAAATATTTTATGGTTGCATTTTGCAAATCAATTACTCCCGATTATTGGGCAACGTAAAATAGAAAACAGAGCCTTTTCCTTCTTCTGCCTCTACACATATTTTTCCGCCCATGTTTTCAACAAGCCCTTTACAGATGAGCAGTTCGCCAACCTCCAAAGAATACTCTTTATTAAAATCTTGTTGTAATATTTCAAAATAATTTTTCAATTTTTCAGGTGCAATGCCAATTCCCGTGTCTTTCACAAACAGCCTTATAATATCATCATCAATTCTACAACCCAATGAAATTGTTCCATAATGAGAATTGTTTACGGCATTCCTGATGAGTCCGATAAATATTCGACGAACTAAATTTGTATCAATTTGAATCAATGTTCTTTTTTCCCTATTTATGACATTACTGATAATTAGTTTTTTTCGTTGAACATCCGGGTCATTTGCAAATATTTCAACAATTTCATCTAATAACAGAACAAAATCGCAAGGTGATTTTGATAATACAAGTGAGCTGTTTTCTATTTGGAACATTAAAATAAAATCATTTACAAATTTCAGAATTGACTCACTCTTTTCTCCCAATGCTGTTAGTTCATAGTTCATTTCGTCTGTGCGTTCATCTGACATCTGCAATAGATGCACAGAGCCACGAATTGCATGAGCCGAAATCTTTAGGTTGTGCGTTAAATATTTTAATTTTGATGTAATCTGTTTTTGTAAATCATTCAGTTTATTTTTATAGTGAACAAGATCTGTATTAATTTCTTTTAATTCAGAAATATCGTTAATCATTACAATTAGCAACACTTCACCTTGTATATTCCGGTATGAAGAAATCGATAAAAATGTCCAAAATAATGACATATCTTTCCGTTTTATGCGAACCTCAATATTTTTAACAGTCGTATTATGCTCAACAATTTTTGAAAATGTGAATGGTTCATCTAATAGTAAAATATCACTAATGTTCATTTCTTGCAAATCAGATTGTAAGAATCCAGTCATTACACGAAAAGCATTGTTTGAATAAATAAATTTTTCTTCTTTATTTATTACCAAAACGCCCAATGGAGCTATTTCAGAAATGTTTTTAAATTGTGTTAACAGCTCAGTACTACTATTTTCTCTTCCTCTTTCTGTTGTCACATCATCAAGAATAGCCAGTACCTCCATAATATTTCCTTCGTCATCAAAAATAGGTTTTAGATGAATTCTTAAGTACAATGTCTTTCCCCATTTAGTTACATAAAGATGTTCGGAGACAGTGGGTTCTGTGGTAGCAATGCATTCCTGTAACTTTTGAGAAATTCCGGATTCAATCAGGTTCGGGAAAGTAAGTACATTAATTTGCTTTGTCAGTTCAATAGATGGCGAGCTTAGAATCTGCAGAGTAGCTTTGTTAGCATCTTTCACGTTTCCATTCAAATCAACTGCAAGAATGCCGGAAGGGGCATTATCAAAAAGGCTTCTAAATTTTTTCTCACTTTTAAACAGTTCGTCTTCAGCTTGTTTCAAATCAGTAATATCTCTTGCGATCCCAATCAATCCTATTGGTCGGTTGGAACTGTTTCGCAATAAGGTTGTGGACATCCAGGTTTGGAACAATGTACCATCCTTTGCCATATGACCAACTTCACCTTGATGCTGACCATCTTTCATCACAATTTGATTAAAGGGCAACACATCCTCAACAATTTGCAATGAGCTATGGCAAATTTTCAAATTTTTATTTATCAATTCATTTTTTGTGTATCCGTGCATTTTTGCCCATGAATTATTCAGATAAATAAGTTCACCATCCAAATCAGAAACGGCAATACCATCGAAAGACTGATTGATGGCAGACTCTACCATACGCAAATTATTCTCCGTTTCTTTTTGTTGTGAAATATCGGAGAGAATCCCAACAATTTGCGACGATCCATCTTCTTTTGTAATTTTTTTGCAAGAAATCCTAACATAAATATTTTCACCTGTAATCCCATTAATTAGGCATTCATACGGCTCCTGCGTTCCGGAAAGAATTCTTGAAAAATTATTAATATAACCCGACAAATCATCAGGAGAAATAATATCCATAAATGGTTTCCCAATAATTCTGTCTATTTTATACCCCGAAATATTTTCAAAAATATTACTGATATAAACAAGATTTCCATTCATATCCAACAGGAAAAACACTTCTGTCATTTGATCAATCAACAACCTGTATCTTTCTTCGCTATCAACAAGGACTTCTTCAGCACGTTTCCGATAGGTTATATCTTGGACAATTCCATAGACACGATCGCTTCCAAAAACTCCATTGATACACACTTCAGCAAAAAAAGTTTCGCCTGTTTTTTTCAGACATTCCACCACAATAGGTGTGGTATCTTTTATTGCCATTTTTCGAAAAAATTCCGTTTTAACCACCTCTCTGTTTTCAGGAACAGCAAGATCCCAAGCATACATTTGTATTAATTCATCTACTTTGTATCCAAATATCTTTTCCATAGCCGGATTCACATTTACAAAATAACCATTATTCGTAACATAAATCCCCTCTTCAATATTTTCAACAATCTGCCGATATCGCTCTTCACTTATTTTTAAAGCAGTCTCTGCCTTTATGCGATCAGTAACATCTTCAAATATCTGAATGTAATTATAAATCATTCCTTGATGGTCAAATAATGGAAATATGATTGATTTCACATACACTTCGTCTTTCAAATTTCTTGAAATAACCTTACTGGAATCATATAGCACAGCCGAAAAAGTAACCGTTTCCCCGGAACGAAGTTTATCAAAATTAATTTTATCGGATTCAGCTAAATCAGTATCATCAAAAATAGAATATTCAGGAGGCGGGTCTGATAAAAAAAGTTTTTTCTCTGTAGGATTCCCTTTTATAAAAAAACCATTTTTATCATATAAAGCTATTGCATATGGATTATTCTCAATGATATTTTCAAGAATATTTTTTTCGTTTAACAATTTTTCATCTAATAGTTTACGTTCTTTGATTTCTTCGTTTAATCTTTTATTAATAACTATCAGAGATTTTGTTCTTTCATGAACGATCTTTTCAAGATCACTATTTAATTTCTGTAAGGATTGTTCTGCCTGGTCTTTATCAATAATTTCCCTTAAATTTTTTTTATATTTAAAAAAA
>JAVHQG010000206.1:0-15570 GCA_036171035.1 Bacteroidales bacterium | reverse complement strand
AAAGCCTCATTCTTGACATTTTCTTATCTGACACTGAGTTTTTTTACAAGAACTAGTTACTCAAGATAAATAGTGTATGAAATAGGGAAATGAACTGCGAAAATTTAACCGATGTTTGAATCGTTGTCAAAAAATTAACAATAAGTAAGGTTAAAAAAAAAAAATTCTTATTTTTACCAAAATTTAAATTAAAAAAAAATGAAAAAAGGTTTAAATCTTTTCAGGATCATGATGGTTTGCAGTCTTTTTGCATTCTTTAGCTGTTCAAATGACAATGAGTCGCAAAAGCAAACGAAAGACACATTAAAAACTTCGGCTGATTCTGCCGTTGATACAAAAGATAATATTTCATATCAGGTTCCATCGCCTGAAGATTTGTTTGTGATTGTTAAAAAATCGAAGCTTCCGTATAAAGAGAATTTATTAAATAAATTAGATGGTAATTATGTTACCACACTTGCAAAGGAAACAAATTTAGGAGTATATATTGCAGATCTTTCGTATAGTTCAGTGTTTAGCATGAATCAAAATACGTTAAAGTATTTTACTTCGGTATATAAAATCACTGAAAGTCTTGGCATATCTTCTATTGTAAGCAATTCGTTTATGGATAGAATGAAAAATAATCTTGATAAACCTGACTCATTATCATTAATTACAAGTAATTCCTATTATACCATCATTCAGGATCTTGATAATGCCGGTAAGGGAAAAACAGTTGCAGTAGTTGCTACCGGTGGGTGGATTGAAGGAATGTATATCATCACAAACCTAATTGATAAATTTGATGCAAGAAATCCTGCAATCCAAAGGTTGGCTAATCAAAAAGCTGTTTTTGCGAATTTGTACAAAAATCTTGAAAAATATAAAGATGATAAAGATGTAGCTGAAGTGCAAAAAGACATGGAACCAATAAAGGCTGTTTTGGATCAGTTACAAGGAGCAAAGCAAGAAAGTGAAATGACGAAAACTAAAGATGGGAAAATCATTCTTGGCAGTAAAAATAAAGTAAACTTTACTGATGCACAGTTTGTTGAATTTAAACAAAAAGTGAAAGACATCAGAACAAAATTTGTGAAGCAATAATTTTAACGAGTAATTAAATTAATATTAGGCACAATGAAAAAGATATCAGCAATCCTTACGATCATACTAGCTGGATTCACACTCGTTTCGATGAGCCAGAACTGTAATGATTATATTTTAAAATTTAGTAATGACAAAGCTGTTACGCAAAGTAAATACCGTGCTGATCCTCAGTCAAAAAGCGGTCTTTTTAAGAAAGGACAAAGCCATACACTTAATATCGTATTTAGTGAAGGTAAGGACTATGTTGTGAAATTTTATAATTCAGTACCACAAAATAAAGTTACTTATAAAATGACAACAGAATCAGGTGAAGTTCTGTATAATTATGATAATTTTACATTGCAGAAGCAGCTTAAAGAAAAGGAAGAAGAGTTGAAGCAAAAACAAAAAATTGTTTCTGAAGGGAGTGATTCTAAAGAAGCAGATCAGAGTGCAAGAACAGAGCGAAATGCAATTTCAAAAGAAGTAGGTGATTTAAAACTAGTTATTGATAAAGACAAACGTACCGTTCCTTCGGTTGATTTTAGTATTACTGCAACCGTTAATTGTATCATTGAGGTTACTTTAGAAGATGCTGAACCTACAACTCCTACAAGTTGTATTGCTACCCTTATTTTAACAAAACCATCTGAAGGTCCCGGATTTGCTGACGATACATTTAGTAAAGTTCAAAAAGAATTAAATTCAGCAAGAGAAAAAGCTAATGCAGATGCTAAAGCAAAGGCTGCTGCTGCTGCTCAAGCAAAAGCAGATGCTGATGCTGCAAACGCTGCAACAAAGAAAAAGAAAAAATAAAAAATAATTGCGTAAAAAAAGCAAGGGAAACCTTGCTTTTTTTTTGTATTAAAATATTTATATATAGTAAACATGGAGTTCCATCTGAACGTTAAAAATAAATTTATTTACAGATGAAAATTTTATTTTTTTGCTTGTTAAGCACAATTGTACATTCAGTATTCTCACAAAAGTGTGAGAATATCCGAGCTGAATTTGATAATCAAAAAGTGTATGTATATTATGACTTAAATAGTAGTAAGGAAAATTCAGAATATTTTGTTTTGGTAACCTGCTCGAAAGATGGATTTAAAGAAACATTAAAATATGTATCAGGGTCTGTGGGCAGGAATATTCAGGCAGGGAAAGGATTGAAAATAATATGGGACTGCAAACATGAATATGACGAAATAAATTTGAACGAAATAGATTTTAAAGTTGCAGCAACTGATGTTGCGCCTGCAAATTATTTTCCGGTAACTATTTCGGGGAAACTAAAAAGAGGAAATACTGTTAAGATTTCGTGGTACAGTGGAAGCTATAATGAGGATATTTCACTTGTCTTATACCGAAAAGGGAACTATTATAAAAAAATTGTTAATACCCTTGATTTAGGCAGCTTTCAATGGGAAATACCTGACAATATCGAGAAAGGAAGCGATTTCCAAATAAAGCTTACTACACCTGAAAAAAATGAACTTTATTCAGAAATATTTGAGATAAAGTAATATCCTGTAAATTTATTTAATGCAGAAAATTAATTTTGATTTATAAAAATATGTAGTACGTTTGTAACATATAGCATATAAATTAATGAAAAAATCAGAACTTTTTGATGAGGATTTACAGGACTTAGCACGATATGCAAAGGCATTATCGCATCCTGCACGGCTTGCTATTTTAAAGTATATTTCAAAAAGTAAATGCTGTATATCTGGCGATATTTCCGGAGAAATGCCTTTAAATAGAACAACAATTTCTCAGCATTTAAAGGAGCTAAAAGATCTTGGGGTGATTCAGGGAGATATTGATGGTGTGAAAATTAATTATTGTATTTGTGAAGATGTACTTGTTAATATTAAAAAAAAATTTGAATCATTTTTTAAAGAAACTGGACAAGGTAAGTCGGGCAAATGCAAATGTTAATATTTAGAAAAACTAATACACACAAAATATGATCGAAAATAAAAGTTCAAAATGTTGTCCTGATGATAATTCAGGTTCTAGCTGCTGTTGCGGAGGCGATAATAAGAAAAAAAGCCCTTTGGTGAAGATTATTTTTATTGTAATAATAGGTGCAGCATTGAGCATTATTATTTTTAAGTTAACAACAAAATCAACCGTGAAAGCGAAAAGTGAAAATTGTTGTGCATCTAAAGATTCAGCAATCACAGGCAAATCGTGTTGCGCAAAAAAGTAAGATATGAATCAATGGCTTGCTGTATTTAACAGCCCTGAAGGGCTTACTATTTCACTATTATTTGCATCATTTGTTTTAGGCATATTAGGCACTATTACTTCTTGTTGTAATGTTGCCATAATAGGTGCTGTTGCAGGATATTCAGGTACACTCAATATTGGACAGAATAAGCGAAAACTGTTGCTTGTTAATTTATCTTTCTTCCTTGGAATATTTTTATCATTTATCATAATTGGTTTGATAATTGGTTTTGCCGGACAAAAAATTGCAGATAGTATCGGCCCTTATTGGAAAATTTTAACGGGTGTTATTTTGATTTTTGCCGGAGTCTTTTCACTTGGTTTTGTAAAGATAAAAATTCCATCTCTGTCACCGAAAAAAGAAAGTGCCGGTTCAGGGTTTTGGACTAATATTTTATTTGGACTCACTATTGGGGGCGCATCTACAGTTTGCACTGCTTGTTGTAGTCCTGTGTTTCCGGTAATTTTGGGGGCATCTTTTTTGCAACATGATTATTTGCGTGGTTTGCTGGTAATTGTGTTCTTTTCTATAGGTTATAGTCTGCCATTTTTATTGATTTTAACAGGATTGGGTTTAAGTTTTGATAAAATGAGCAAACGCCTGAATAATTTTGGCATATATCTAAAGTATATAGCAGGCATTGTTATGATTGGGTTTGGCTTTTATTTTCTGATTACTTTCTGATGACTAATATTCTTTCAAAATATGATTTTAATGGCAAATCATATGATTCTGTTTCAACTGAACTAAATGTT
The DNA here is from genome assembly GCA_036171035.1 of Bacteroidales bacterium. Taxonomy (GTDB): domain Bacteria; phylum Bacteroidota; class Bacteroidia; order Bacteroidales; family GWF2-35-48; genus GWF2-35-48. Next base: position 11,511 of record JAVHQG010000206.1, on the reverse strand, counting down.
TCTGATAGACTTGGTGCAATAAAGGCAAGATGGGCATTGAACAGACATTCTTTCAATGTTGTACCGGGTCTATATGCTGTTGGAAATCCTGCAGCGGAGTCGGATGTGTTGGTTTCTGCAAACTATAAATTGAGTTTTGATACATTGCGAAAAAATTTAGTTGGGATGAATGTGTGGATCTTGGTTCTCGACACAAAAGGAGTGAATGTGTGGTGTGCTGCCGGAAAAGGTACTTTTGGGACAAATGAACTTGTCCACAGAATCAACGATACGGAGTTATATTCAGTAGTGAATCATAAAAAACTAATTTTGCCACAACTTGGAGCACCTGGTGTTGCTGCATTTGAAGTGAAATTGCAAACAGGATTTTCTGTAATTTGGGGACCGGTTCGTGCTGCGGATATAAAAGCATTTGTTGGTGCAGGTTATAGCACCGATGAGGCTATGCGAACAGTTAATTTTCCTGCTAAAGAAAGATTGAAACTGACAGGTGTTGAAATTTCAGTAAGCTTAAACTATTTTATTCTTGTTTTATCAATATTCTTTCTTGCATCCGGACTCAACAGGCAGGGGTATTCCATAGATATAGCATGGTCAAATTCTTTTATTACAGTTTTAGGAATATCCCTTGCTTTTTTTGGTGGAACAGTTTTAACGCCTGTTTTATTGCCATATATTCCTTTTAGAAGTTTTGCATGGAAAGGGATGCTTATTGGATTTATGTTGTTTTTGCCAATTTTACTTATTGGCAATGGGGCTAATATGATTGAATTAATCGCATTGTCATTTATGATGATGGCTCTTTCATCGTTTCTTGCAATGAATTTCACAGGTGCAAGCACTTATACTTCTTTATCGGGCGTATTAAAAGAAATGAAACAAGCGATACCGGTTCAAATAAGCCTTGGTGCAATTGGCTTGATAAGTTGGATGATTTCTAGGTTTTTAATCATAAAATTGTAACATGATTGTTCATAAATATATTCAGGATGTTTCCTCACTTTCTCTCGACATAGCTTTATGTGTTGGGTGTAAGATGTGTGTGATTGTATGCCCTCACAGAATATTCAAAATGAATGGGAAAAAGGCTGAAATAATTGATAAAGATAGGTGTATGGAGTGTGGCGCCTGCATGAAAAATTGTGCTGAAAGTGCAATCACTGTAAGAGTTGGCGTAGGCTGTGCTGCCGGTGTAATCAACAGCTATTTTAATAGATCAAATACGGTTTCTTGTTGAAGTCGTATTAGGTGAATCTATAGTTTAAATATCACGAATGGTTAAGTGTGTTTTTGATTTTACTATTGTGAGGGTTTCCGGATAAGTGTGGATGGTGGAAAATACAATGTCTTTATCTGAATTTATTAGAAAATCAATTGCAGTATAGGCGCTTTTATCATTAAAAGATAGGATTAACAAGTGTTCTGCCGCAGATAATTGTGCTTCGAATGTGTTAAACTGTTCGTTTTTATTATTTTCCGATATAAGTTGAAATGAATAGTCAATGATACCATACATACTTTTATGAAAAATATTTTTTTTACCCGCAATTTGTGTTTGAAATAGTGCAGGGATATTTTCCAATTTTTGACAGGTAAGAAGTTCACAAAATGAATTTGGAAGATAGATATAATGGGAACTCCCTATAATCCCAATTTCAATTTTACCAAACACGGAATCAATGGCATCCTGTTTTAAAATCTGTATCTGTTCAGAGGGTAATTTTGGAAGCAGGTAGTAAACAAGATTATTTGGATTGTGATATGGCAAAGTATTTATTTCAGAATGAACAATAATATTTATCGCTCAAAGATACATTTCAAAAAGTATTTTTTTATTTTTATAGCCTGATAAATTTTATGAAAACAGTTTTAATTATATTTTTTGCAATACTTTTTCAAGGATTCTTCTACGACATCTTATTTGCACAGGGCGATTTAAGGAAAAGTGAAACATATACTTCCATCGCAGAAGCAATGAAATCACCTGATGATGTTGTAAAATTGAGCCTGGTTTTTAACAGTTTAGATGTATTTCCTAAAGAGGTATTCAAATTTAAAAATCTTCAAATATTAAAATTAAGCAATAATCATATCTCTGTTTTGCCTCCAGACATTGGTAAACTTACTCAGTTGAAAGTACTTACCTTGAGTGCAAATAAAATATCTTCTATTCCAAAAGAAATTGGGAAACTTAAAAATTTAAAGGTTCTTGTCCTTTCAGAAAATAACCTAAGTAATATCCCTGAAGAAGTTGGCAGCCTTGTTGAATTAAAGGAATTAAATTTGAGTTCGAACAAATTTAATTCCTTACCTAAAGAGCTTTCTAAGCTAAAAAACCTGTTGACTTTGAGGCTTGATAATAATGAGTTTTCAACATTCCCCTGCGAAATACTTGATTTGCAAAATTTAATAGAACTTGATATTTTTCAGAATCAAATCAGTGTAATCCCTGCTGCAATTGGGCAATTAAAACGATTAGAGGAATTTTATTTTTGGAATAATTTAATAGTAGAATTACCAGTTGAATTAGGTACTTTGACCAATTTAAAGATTCTTGGTTTATCCGATAATAGATTAACCAAAATACCCACAGAGCTAGGCAAATTGAACAAGCTTACGGAACTTAGTTTGTTAAATAATCAATTACAATCTATCCCAAAAGAGTTGGGTGATTTAATAGAATTGAAAGAACTCGATTTGAATAACAATCAATTGACGGTTGTTCCTGATGAAATCTCGAAACTTAAAAATTTAAAAAAATTTAATTTACGATCAAATAAACTTTCTGAATCAGAGAAAGATAAATGGAGAAAGCTTATGCGTGAAAGTATTGTCTTTTAACTCGAATGTTTGCTATTTTACTACAGTGAATTTTTTTGTTGTACTGTTTTCCCCTTCCTGAAAAGAGCAGAAATAAAGCCCTGATGCAAATGTGGAAACATCAATCATCGTTGGTTGTTTAAAGTCTGTAATTTTAGCGTAATATAATTTTTGGCCATATATATTGTAAATTGAAACTGCATCATTTTTATTCGTTGAATAATTTTGGAAAGAGAGATAAATAATGTTTTTTGTCGGAATTGGATAAATAGTAAAATGAGTGTTCTCTACTGACTTTGTTGTAATGTTTGTAAGTGGAATAGGTAAAGTTGATATAGCAAAATCATCAAAATAAAATCCATCATATGTCTGATAATAATTACTTGAACTTTTTAGTGTAAATCTAAATTTTACACTTTGTCCCAGATATGTATCAAGATTTATATTTTCGTTTACCCAAGTGTTCATTGAACCGTCATAAACAGGTTGGTTTAGAGGTTGCGTGCCACCCACTCCGTACTTTGTGTAATTTCCACTAAGTGGAATCCACGTTGTTCCATTTGTCGAAATTTTTATTTGAACATAATCTTGTCCTGCATTTATATCCCACATTGCCCAAAATGAAAGGTATGCGTGTGAGGCATTCGCAAGGCTGATATATTGTGTTGTTGTAACAGATGAGTTAACAGCATTCATGCTATAGTCTCCATTTGGCGAGTCTGTAATACACTTTTGTGGCGAGTGAGAATGCAAGGATGTTGCATTCCATCCTGATGTTGATGTCCAGTTTGACATGTTTTCACCGCTGTCAATAAAAACAGACTGTGGTTGACCATATGTCTTTGTTATTGTATCGTAAAAAATGTACATTCCATTATTTACAGATATTAGAAATTTAATTTGCTGTCCGACCTGTATGGTAGGGGACAGCGTGAAATTTATTGAGTCTGTAACTTCATCTAATGTCGCCATGCCTGAATGAAGATTTGCTGTACCAACACTTGTTATTTGTGGACTTAATGCAGATATTGAAACGGTAAAATCTGCGGGAGTGCTTAATCCTAAGCATTTGAGCTTATAGTGAAATGAACTATTTAGGTTGCTTATAAATGCTGGTGTTTGGTCTGTGAGTTGGGCATATTTTAAAGCCAATCTGGCAAGGTATAGGTTCATGCCCATATCAGATCGGCAGATGTCTTCAATATTGGTAATTTGTGGCCAGAAACCGTCACTTGAACTGCCTGCTTCAGGTGAGAATGCTATGATTTTTGTTTTTGTTGATTGTTCACCATAAAACCAATCGCAAGAAGAACCATTTGCAGTATAGCCAACTGTTTGTGAGGCTGTGCCTGCAAGAAAATTATTTTCAATTGTCATCAATGATGCGTCTTCGCAAAAAAGTGCTGAATCGAGGGTATAATAATCTGGTAAATATCCCCAAGGATAAATCAGAACATTGCTGTAGCAGTGATAATCAATAGCCATTGAGAAGTGCCTTTGTTCACAAAAATATTTCATTTCTTGTGTTTCTATTTCAGAAAAGCCACCTGTTCCCCTATATGTTTCAAGGCTAGGATCGGGCGAAGACCCTTGATCATCATAACCCCATGAAAATCCGTAATTCCGATTAAGGTCAACGCCATAATTTCCACTGCCGCTATTTATTCTATTTTTTCGCCACATGCCACCACCATTGGGATTGGTAGTGTGATTATATTCATATCCATCGGGATTTACACATGGTACAAAATAAAATTCTAAATTGTCAACAAGGTATTTTACTTCTGTGTCGGTGTTATAATTTTCAAGCAAATAATACATAAAAAAAAATAGTTGTTGCATACCGGCAGGTTCACGTGCGTGTGTTAGTGCAGAATATAGCACTTCAGGTTTGTTCTCGTCGATATTAGGATGGTTCGATATTTTTACATAAAACTGTTGTCTGCCCTCTAATGTGCTTTGTACCCCAATAGTTTGCTTTACGGAGACAAGATTTGGAAAAAGTATTCTCATTGTGTCAAGCTCATGCATGATTTCTGCGTATGTGTAAAATCCACCCATTGATCCAAGCCTGAAATTTGAAGGGGTGGGGTATGGCATCGCAGCTTTTTTCTTTTTGTCAAACTTTTTGTTTTTATTCCGATCCTGATAAAATTTACTCATATCTTCAATGAGCATATCGTATGTGAAATTATTTTTTTTAAGAATTTTTATTTCATTTTCAGAGCATTCTCCAATAAAATAATTACCCTTTTTTAAAATGCCATTTTCTACGTTAATGCCCAGTTTTGCTAGTTCTTTAATTTCTTTACCATTCAGGTGAATTTTGATTTTTGAATATTTTTCCGTTTGAGCAAACGATGGTAGGGAAAGCAACAAAGCAAGGATTGGAATGATGATTTTTTTTAGAGACATACGTTTTTTTTATTTATAGAAGAAAAAATGTATAAAAAGGTTGCATGTTTTTTAAGTATGCATTACATTTTTAATAGCATGTTTAAAAAATCGTCAATTTTAATGACATTAATTCGTGGAAAGTCAAGATCTTTAATTTCGTTAAAATGTTTATCGTTTGAAACAAGATATTCAGCATTACCTGAAATGTAACAATCACAAAATTTGTTATCATCAGGGTCATTGGTTATTAAATTCCAAAAATAGAAAATATCTGTTTTCTCTACATTTTTAGAATTGTTTAAATACTCTAAAACATTTGTTGCAATATTTGAATTAGCTTTTTTGCTTATTATTTCATCATACTCATTTAAAATATCATTTGAAATTAGCAGTGTGAATTTTCCGTTAAGCAAATATTCAAATATAGGATGATATTTCGATTTTAAAGGCAATGAAACAAGGAGAGCATTGGTGTCAAGAATAATTTTCATTATTTGTTGTCTTTTTTTGAAGTTCGTAAATCTTCATTTGCCCAGTTCTCCATTGTGCTATTATCCCATTTATTTTTATCCCATAATAAATTCATTTCTTCTGTTGCTTTTTCTGCAAAGTATTTTGCCAAAAGTTCTTTTACTTCTAATAATTGTTTCTCCGCTAAATTGTAGTTAAACATTTGAAGAATAGAAAGTTGTAGATTGCTTAATTTATTTGTTACAATATGCATAATATTTAATATTTATTAGTGTAAAATTACAAAAAAAACACACAGAATAATATTAGTTGCACTCTTATTCAATCATTTTCAAAAATTCTTCTTCTGAAATGATTTTTACTCCGGCTTTATTTGCTTTTTCGAGTTTTGCCGGACCCATGTTTTCTCCTGCCAATAAATAACTTGTTTTTGCAGATACTGAACCTGTATTTTTCCCACCGTGTTTTTCTATTAATTCTTTGAGTTCGTCTCTTGAATATTTTTCAAAAGTTCCTGAAATTACAAAAGAAAGACCATTGAACTTGTCAGATAGTTTATTGTCTATTGCTTCAATTTCCATTTTTACGCCGGCTGCTTGCAGACGATTTACGATTTCAATGTTTTTGTTATTTTGGAAAAATGCAATAATGCTTTGTGCAATTACTTCTCCAATTTCATCGGTTTCTTTTAATTCTTGTTCTGATGCACCTTTTATAAAATCAATATTTCTAAATGTTAAAGCAATTTTCTTTGCTACTGTTTCTCCTACAAAGCGTATTCCGAGAGCAAAAAGAACTCGTTCAAATGGAACTTTTTTTGAATCTTCAATTCCTGCAATAATATTTTCTGCCGATTTTTCTCCCATTCGTTCAAGTGAAGAAAGTTGTTCCTTTTTTAATGAATATATATCAGCAATATTTTTAATTAAATTATGATTATATAATAGTTCAACAGTTTCTTCGCCTAAGCCTTCTATATTCATTGCTTTGCGGCTTACAAAGTGTTCAATTTTTCCTTTTATTTGTGGTGGACATATTTCTTCAGCAGGACAAAAATGTTTGGCTTCGGTTTCATTTTTAATGAGGCGTGTTCCGCATTCAGGACAATCTTCAGCATATTTTAATGGCTTGGAATCTGAATTTCGTTGACTCATATCAATACCTACAATTTTGGGAATTATTTCTCCACCTTTTTCAACAAAAACTGTATCGTTTATGCGAATATCGAGTAATATAATTTGATCTGCATTGTGAAGGGTTGCTCGCTTTACAACGGTTCCTGCAAGTTGCACGGGTTGTAGATTAGCAACAGGAGTAATTGCTCCTGTGCGACCTACTTGAAAATCTACTGACAGTAATTTTGTTTTAACTTGTTCTGCTTTGAACTTATATGCAATTGCCCAACGGGGCGTTTTTGCCGTGAATCCAAGTTGTTTTTGTTGTTTGAGCGAGTTTACTTTTATTACTATCCCATCTGTATCATAAGGGAGTTGTTTTCGCTTAATATTCCATTCGGTAATCAATGTTGAAATTTGTTCAATTGTGGTGCATTTGAAAATGTTTTCAGGAATTTTAAACCCCCATTCTTTCGCTTTCTGTAAATTATCGAAATGAAATTCTGTTGGCAATGAATCACCGATAATATAATACAAAAAACAGTCTAATCTTCTTTTTGCCACCATCGATGAATCAAGCATTTTTAGTGTCCCTGATGCTGCATTTCTAGGATTTGCAAACAGTTGATCTCCTGCTGCTTCTTTTTCTTTATTTAATGAATTAAATACTTCGTGTGGCATAAATATTTCTCCGCGGATTTCAAATTCGTTTGGGAAATCGTTTCCTTGAAGGATAAGTGGAATACTTTTTACTGTTTTAATATTTGTTGTAACATCATCGCCTCTCGATCCATCACCTCGGGTAACCCCATATTGCAGCTTTCCGTTCATATAGGTCAGACTGATTGACGCTCCGTCATATTTTAATTCAACAATATATTCAAAGTCGTTGCCAATTGTTTTTCTTACTCTTGTATCAAATTCCATCAGATCTTCTTCGGAATATGTGTTGCCTAGGGATAGCATTGGATATTTATGTTCTCGCTGAATAAATTCTTTAGTGATATCGCTACCTACATGTTGTGTGGGTGAATCGCTATCCGCTAAATCGGGAAACAACTTTTCGAGTTGAGCAAGGTCATTTAGCATGATGTCAAACTCGAAATCTGAGATTGATGGGCTCGATAAAACATAGTAATTGTGATTATGCTTTTCTATCGTTTCTCTTAATTGTATGATACGATTTTTTGCTTCTTGTTTTGAAATCATCGCCATTTTTTAATGCGCAATTTATAAAAAATAAAACAAAAAAAATCCACCCATAAGAGTGGATTTAATACAAATCATGAACAGCTATTATTCAATCACTAACTTTGTATTTGCAATATTTTTGTTTTTTGTCTTTAAAGAAATAAAGTAAATCCCTTTAGAAAAATTGTTTACCGATATTTGTTCACTGCCCTCATTTGTATGGATTGCAGTTGTACTTATTATTTGTCCTAACAGATTTGTGATTTCAATATTTCCGGTGTTCATTGTATCAGGAAGTTTCCATGAATAATTGAGGATTCCATGCACAGAAATAGGATTTGGATATACAGAAATAAATTCAGCATGATTAAACGTGTTTTCTGAAATGATAGTTGCTCCACTGAAAGGTGGGAAAATAATATTGTCAATGTTTGCCCGATCAAGTCCATCAGATTGCATATAGTCTTTTGAGTACACCCATTTTAACTGGTGGCTGCCCGCTGTAATGGGATATTTTTCTTTTGACCAAGCCACTTCTCCGCTCCATTCTCCTTTTTGAATGTTATCAATGGAGAATCGTAAAAAATCATAATTTAATTCACTGGATACCTTCTTGTAGAATGAAATACTGTCATTAACAAGTACATCAAGTGTAATTAATAATTGACTGGTTTTGTCTGTGGCACTGGCTGAATTTGGGATAGGACCTGATCGCAATGAATATGCACCTTCATATTTATCTGTATTATCGATTTGCCATGGGAGATCGCCTCCGTTCGTCCAGTTAAAATGTGTCATGCCGGCACATTCCCAGTCCTCACCAATAATCCCAATAGGTAATGTGAAAAGTAATGTATATGAGTAATTCCCTGCTACAATCAAGCATGTGAAATCTGCATAACTGCCTGCCGGAGTTGATGGATTGACAGATATATTAAATGAGCCGGTGCTGTTGGAATTGCTATTTAAAATCCCTGAAGCAATGCTTGCATTATTAATTGTGATGTTGTTGTTTGTGCTGCTCAATGTGCATGTTGATGTTTCTGATGGTGAAATGCTATTATTAAAAATATTAATAATTAGATTAGAATTTTCACCGGGATCAAGGTTGTTGTTTTGATTCCCTGCTGCATCATCAATATTTGAAAACTGTAAGTTTAGGGCAGGTGCATGCAATGTTACAGAAAACGAAGATGTCCACACACTGTCGTTCAAATCCCTTATTTCAATAGAGAAAATTGCATTGTGCCCGTTTGGGACATTGTTTGCGATGCTCATGCTATAGGCATTTGTGTTGGTGGTCGTATTGCCTGCTGCAATAGTTCCGAAATTGCTTTGATTTTGTGTGATGGTAACAAATGCGTCATTTGTTGAAAGGGTTGCAATCACGTTGTTTGAGGTAGTCACACCTTCATTTTTTATGTCAATATCCAGCCCTACAGATTCGCCATATTCTGCAATGTGATTGTTATTAGCTGTAGCATCGTTTACTATCTGGCTGCTGCAAACAAGATATGCTCCTGCATTTGGTACTACTGCAACTGTTCCAACATAGGTTACATAGTTTTGAGCTGTAGCTGTAACTGTAAAGGTATCGGGCAAATTTATTGCATTGAACGATATTGTTGCTGATGTTCCATTGCTGTATCCTGTTCCAAGAATTTGACCATTCATTGAGAGGCATATCAATGCGCTGTCAACGTTGCAATTTACGGTAAATGATGTTGTCCCGATAAATGTTACAGGGACATGAGTAACCGTCATTTGTTGTGGTGTTTTTGTTCTGATAAGTAGCGAGGGATCACCGAAAACAGTCCATGTGTCTGCCATATCTTCACCATCAGTATTATAATTATCAATCATTTTGCCAATGCCGCATAGAACTACTCCTCCAAATGTGTTTTTTGTATTTCCGGCAATAGTATGCACTGCAATTCTGTCCATTTCATCTTGTCCACACATTGGTGATTCCCAACTCTGGTTTATTGTTGACATTACTGTCGCAACAGCCCCGGTTGGTTTCCCTCCTTGATTTGCACGTAGCCAGGCTTCAGCAAAACATGTTTGACTTTTAAAATCTCCATTAATACATGCTACAGAAAAAATAAAAGGTAATTTTTCAACATTGGTGAGGGCGTTTACATTTGCAATATTAAAACCTGTGGTAACAAATTGATCCCAGTTGCCATGTCCTACATAATTGATAATACCTCGACCGCTGTTAAGAGATGTTGTAAGCATTGCTGCTGTTGCTCCAGGGTCATAAATCTGATCAACTGAAGTATAGCCATTATGCATCAGCGTATCTCTGATAAAATCCATGTGTATATGATCTGACTCACCAAGATCGCCTTGACCGTTGCCTCCTTGGTCTGAGCCAATTCCAACGCCATTTTCAAGCCATGTGTCAGCAGTAGTTAATTCTTTTTCATAAGTTATTGTTCTTTCAACTTGTATGCTAGCATCTTGCATTGTTTCAGCAGAAAAACGACCTACAATAATGTCTGCAAAATGGTCTGCCCCTAAAATATAACCATAGTTTTGATCTGAATCACCGGCGGGTGTTGAGGAAGTATTGACCTGTGCATCATCTCCGACAATAAGAAGGAATGTTAGCCCATTTGTATTATAATAACTTGTAACAAAATTTTTAATTGCAGTGGCGTTGTTCCCAATAGTGCTAACATTCACAAGTTCTACTTCCATGCCTTTTTGCCTTTTCCAGTTTACAAATGCTGCCATTGCAGGTGCAAAAGCATCATGACAAATAATGAGCATTTTACCAACTTCTCCGAGGGGATTATATTTGGTTGAAGAAATTTCTTTATAATTTAAAAAATGATTTGCATATATGTTTTTATAAACATTGCTGGTTATAATTTTGGTTGATTTTCTTGTTATAATGTTGTCTTCAGATAGTCCTACAGTTTTTATTTTTATAGTAATATTTTTGTAAATCCGTAATACTTTTGATACTGGATTATATTGCACAGGAAACACTGAAACGGCTTCTCCTCTGAAATCACGCAATATATAAGGCGTATTTAGTTCTGCATTTTTTGCCGGATAATTATTGTCAACGTGATAGATTGCACCGTAGTTGAATGGAACTGTTGAGGGATCAATGGTTCTGGTAAGTATGCCTTTTGATGGGGCGATTTCCATATTTTGAATTTCAATAAAATCGGATGAAACAATTTCAATTGCCATTTTTTTATCATCGGGAATAATGATAGATGTTGTGAGTTTTGGAACATCTGGTGCACCTTTTATCTGCATCGTAGCACCATTGGGAATTTCTACCGAATATGCCACCCCTTTTTCAGTTAAAACTTTTTTTAAGTTATATCCATTTATGTCAAAACTGATAACTGATTCCTCGTTTGATTGGGAAACTAGCTTGATTTCAGTTTTTGTATTTTTTTTCTGTGATAATGGAATCCAATTTATGGCATTACTAAAAGATGCAGAAAGCATCATTGAAATTACAATAACTGCTGAAATTAATTTGTAAGTA
>JAVHQG010000205.1:0-3203 GCA_036171035.1 Bacteroidales bacterium | reverse complement strand
TAAATATAATTCCAACAAATGCAGTAACATGTCTGCATTAGATATTCACTAACTTAAATAAAATGTTTACAAAAGAAGATTTGTGCCAGCTTAAAGCAAGAGGAATTGACGTTAAAATGGCGGAACAGCAAGTTGAAAAATTTAAAATAGGATTTCCTTTCTTAGATATTGTAAAACCTGCAACCATTGACGATGGTATCGTGAAAATGAGTGACGCTCGGTTAGCAGAAGCTATTAGTACGTACGAAAACAAAAGTCTTAACATTTCAATTGTTAAATTCGTTCCTGCTTCAGGTGCTGCAACAAGGATGTTTCAAGCACTATATAAATTCATGGATACATATAAAGACAAATCTCCTGACCATGCAGAATTCCTAACAGATCGTAGTTTCTTCTCAATGTTTAATTTCTTTGAAAGTTTAAGCAGCTTTGCATTTTACAACGACTTAAAAGCACACTTTGCAGAAAAAGGAGAATCTATCGAAGCACTTTTGGAACATCAGGATTTTATTAGTATTTTGAATGGCTTACTTGGAGTAGATGGTTTAAATTACGGAAATATTCCTAAAGGGCTGATTAAATTTCACAAATACGAAACATTTTCTCGCAGACCAATTGGTGAACAAATGGTGGAAGGCGCATTGTATGCTAAAATGAAAGATGATAAAGTCTCTGTGCACTTTACAGTTTCTCATGAATATCGAAAATTATTTAAAGAAATTTGTAATAGGGAAAAAAAGTTTTATGAACACGATTATAATGTAAAAATTGATTTAGATTTTTCAGAACAAAAACCTTCAACAGATACAATTGCCGTTGACAACCACAACAATCCATTTAGAAACCCGGATGGGAGTTTACTCTTCAGACCAGCCGGACATGGTGCGCTTATTGAAAATCTCAACGACCTTGCAGCCGATTTAATTTTTATTAAAAATATCGACAATATCGTTCCTGATAGGATGAAAGATCTTACGATAACGTATAAAAAAGCATTAGCCGGACTCTTATTTTATTATCAGAATAAAATATTTGGATTTTTAGAATTACTGGATAATAAAAAAGTTGAAACAGCTATATTAAACGAAACAAAAGAATTTCTGGAAAAAGAAATATATGTGATTCCTGCTGAAGATTTCGATAAAAAGAACAAAGCCGAAAAAATTAATTATTTTAAATCAAAGCTCAATCGTCCGTTGCGCGTATGTGGTATGGTACTAAATGAAGGAGAGCCCGGTGGTGGACCTTTTTGGGTTAGAAATGCTGATGGCACTATTTCATTGCAAATTGTTGAAGGGTCACAAATTGATCATAAAAACAAAAAACAAAAGGATGTGCTTGAAAAATCAACACATTTTAATCCCGTGGATATTGTTTGTGCAACAAAAAATTATAAAGGGAAAAAATTTAATATGCTTAAATTTCGTGATACCGAAACAGGTTTCATTTCTACAAAATCTAAAGATGGAAAAGATTTAAAAGCAATGGAACTTCCTGGTCTATGGAATGGCGCAATGGCAAACTGGAATACAATATTTGTAGAAGTACCTATTGCTACTTTTAATCCTGTGAAAACCATTTGGGATTTGTTAAGAAAAGAACACCAGGGATTTGTATAATGACAGCAAGAAAGCGTCAATAATTTCGTTATTCTTGATGTTTTCTTATTGGGTACAGAGTTTTCTTTCAAACACTTTAGGAAAAATTTATTAGCAGATGAGGAAAATTGAAAATCCCTTTGTTCACCTTGATGGATATATTTGTTTTGGATGTTCTCCTGATAATTATCATGGCTTGCAAATGGAATTTTATGAAGATGGTGATAGTATTGTTAGTTTTTGGGAACCTAAAGCCCATTTACAAGGATATTTGAATATTTTGCATGGAGGCATTCAAGCTACACTTATGGACGAAATTGCAAGCTGGATTATTCATGTTAAGTTAAAAACGGCAGGCGTTACCTCTTCTATTCATACAAAATTATTAAGACCGGTATATACAAATAAGGGTAAATTAACGATCCGTGCAACCATCAAAAAAGTGCAAAAACGTTTTGTGGATGTGTACACTGTAATCTGTGACAATGATGGTGTGATTTGTGCTGAATCTGATGTACAGTATTATATTTATCCTGAAGAAATTGCCAGAAAAAAATTAAGTTTTCCGGGATACGAAAAGTTTTTTACGTGTGATCAACCGCAGTAATCAATGTGTATAGAACTTTTCGGGCTTACCCACATAAAAAGGAAGAATCCAACCTATTTTTAAGGAATACAAAGCATCTTTATAAATTGTATTATCTTTTGTTCGGGTATCGAAATTAAAATCTCTCCTATTTTTTGTCCATGCTTGATATATCTCAAAGCCTGCCGTAAAATTTATTAATTTAGTTTTGCCAAGGTAATGATATCCAATAAATATTTTTGTTGCCAAACCATTTGAAAGTCTGTCGTATCCTTTGATATATTCTCCTGAAATATATGGTGTTGTATTGGCATCATTTTCAATCTTAATTTTGTGTTGCAATAATCCTGCACCTGCATTTACAATAACACCTGAATTCAAATTAGGTCCAAAAACCGGAAAAAGTTTGCCAATAGTTGCTCCTATATAAAAACCTCTTTCAAGCAGGTTAAACACTGAGTATTCTCCATCATTGTTTAATAATTGCTTGTTTGAAGTATAAAGACTGTCAAAAATTGACGTTTCTTTCATTTTATCACCAAAAAGGAAAAATCCCTCTACTCCAACAACCCAGTTGTTCTTTGTTTTTATAGAAAATTCAATAGCAATATTCGAGTTGTTTCCAAAACGCTTAGCTAAATCACCTCCTGGTATTTGATAAGAATATGTAAACTTCAACATTGGGATAAAAATTGAAGTATCATTTACCCCCTGCGAAAAGCTTAAAAAATTTACAAGACTAAATATAACTAAAAAAATCTGTTTCATCTGAATGGTTCAATTTGTGTCAAAAATAACATTCTGTGTAACATCAACGAATAATAAAGTAGTTATTTTAAAATCAGATTAAATGTATTAAACTATAATTTGCAATTAGCAAACTATAATATTGCATTCAACATTCAATATCCAAAAAATAATTTTAGATGTTTATACATGGTCGTGTTGTTTGAATTGTTGTCATAAAAAAGCCCAAATAAAACAAATTTTATTCGGGCTTTTTATTTCTTTACTTTGAT
>JAVHQG010000204.1:0-15598 GCA_036171035.1 Bacteroidales bacterium | reverse complement strand
CAAATTAAATCCCTTCGGGATTAATATAAAAATGAAGTGAGAAATGTTAGTAATTAACCTTTAATGAATAGTTATTTTATTGGAATTGCAAAATGATTCATTTGAATTTACCACAGTTTAAATATAAAGTTAAATCAGAAGATGGTAAATTTCTGATTTTTGATGAGATTAGGAAAAAATATGTGGCACTTACACCGGAAGAGTCGGTACGTCAGCATATGTTATCTTTCCTTGTTTATGAAAAAAAATATCCTATATCCCTGATTGCAGTGGAATCAGCGATAATCGTGAATAAGTTATTGCGTCGTTGTGATATTGTTCTATATAATAATTCAGGCAGACCAGTGATGATTGTGGAGTGTAAGGCTCCTACAATAAAAATTTCGCAAGATACATTTAATCAGATTGCTGCGTATAATTTAAAGTTGAAAGTTGATTTGTTGGTGGTTTCAAATGGCTTGCAACACTATTGTTGCAGCATGGATTATATAAATAGCAGTTGGCAGTTTTTGAAAGAGATTCCTGATTATTCGGGTATAGTATGATGCTGATTTATTTGTTTATTAATTGCAGCATATATTCGTCTTTCCATGTATTGAAGGTTTTTAGCCATGCTTTTTTTAAACCTGTAATTTCAAAACCAAGGCTCTGGAACAATTTAATACTTACACTATTATCAGGCGTTACATTGCAATAAAGCTGCTTTAATCCAATTGTGTGAAAAGCATAATCAATAATTAATTTAATTGCTTCAGTGGCATAGCCTTTGTTGCGATCGTTACGATCATATACCAGAATTCCCACACCAGCTCTACCGTGATATGGCTCAAAGTCAAATAAGTCAATTGCTCCAACGGTTTTGATATTAGTCTTTGAAACGATCATTAACCTTAGTTGTTTTGCTTCGTAAATATCTAAATCTGCATTTTCAATATATTTCTTTAAAATATATTTTGAAAATGGAGCAATTGTAGTACTCACTTCCCATAAATTTCTATCATTTTCCCAGACAGATATCAGCTCAATATCTTCCGGCTCAATGGCTCTTAATAATATCAATTCATTTTCAAGCATAGAAAAAATTATGAAAGTTCTATTTCTGTAAAATTAAAACCGCATAAAAAGTCATTGGTATTCATTCTTTTTTTACCAGCTTGTTGTAGATTTAAAACATAGATAAATCCTCCATTTGCGGCAATTTTGAAAAGATTTTTTTTATTGATAATAATGGTTCCTGCTTTTAGATGATGTTCTACTTTTTCTACGGACACGTCAAAAATTTTAAATGATACTGTTTCTTTATTGTTGATTTTAATTTCTGTCCATGCAGTGGGATATGGGCTTAGTCCGCGGATTAAATTATGAATTTCAGATATTGGTTTTGACCAGTTGATTTTACAATTTTCTTTAAAAATTTTTGGTGCAGTTTTTAGCGTATTGATTGAATTTGTAATAGTTTCCTGATCTGTTTGTGGGCAGTTTCCCGATGCAATAGCATCAATGGTTTTTTTAACAAGCATGGCACCTTCTGTCATTAATTTATCGTGTAATGACCCTGCTGTCTCGTTGTCAGCAAGAGTGATTTTCTTCTGAAAAATTATTTTGCCGGTATCAATTTCATGTTTCAGAAAAAAGGTTGTTGTGCCACTTTCTTTTTCTCCATTGATAATTGCCCAGTTGATAGGTGCAGCTCCTCTGTATTGAGGCAGGAGAGAAGCGTGAAGGTTAAATGTGCCATATTTTGGTAATGCCCATACAATTTCCGGCAGCATTCTGAATGCAACCACAATTTGCAGTTCAGGGTTCAGATTTTTTAATTGTTGTAAAAATGAAGGGTCTTTTAATTTTTCTGGTTGCAAAACAGGAATATTATTATGTACAGCATATTTTTTTATTGCTGATTGTTGCAATTGTTGTCCCCTGCCTGCGGGTTTATCGGGAATTGTAACAACTCCTACAATGTTATATTTAGTCTCAACCAGATATTGCAGCGATGTAACTGCAAATTCGGGTGTTCCCATGAAAACAATTCTTAACTGTTGTGTTTCCATTCATTTTATTTTCAAACAAAACAGGCTCTATGGGAATACCACAGAACCTGTTTTAAGTTTCTCGATTTTTTATTTTTATAATTTCAATTTGGACTCAATTTCATCAATGTAAACACGGAACGTTTTATCAGTGTCTATAAGATTATTAACCGTTTTGCAGGCATGTAATACGGTTGCGTGATCTTTCCCCCCAATGCTTGAGCCAATGGTTGCAAGTGATGATTTAGTAAGGCTTTTAGCAAAAAACATTGCAATTTGCCTTGCCTGAACAATTTCGCGTTTCCTTGTTTTAGATGTAAATGTGTCAAGGGGCAGACTGAAATAATCGCACACTACTTTTTGAATATAATCAATTGAAATTTCGCGTTTGGTGTTTTTTACAAGCTTATCAACCATTTGCCGAGCCAGGTCAATATTGATTTCCTTTTTATTGAGTGTAGATTGTGCCAGCAAAGAAATTAATGCACCTTCTAATTCACGGACATTAGAAGTGATGTGGGATGCAATATATTCTGAAACATCCGTAGGAATTTCGATGCCATCGTTATAGGTCTTCTTTTTCAATATTGCGATTCTTGTTTCATAGTCCGGAACCTGAAGATCTGCTGCAAGTCCCCATTTGAACCTAGAAAGTAATCTTTGTTCAAGACCCTGCATTTCGACGGGTGGTTTATCGGAAGTAAGAATCAGTTGTTTCCCTGTTTGATGGAGGTGGTTAAAGATCTGAAAAAATATATCCTGAGTTTTTTCCTTGCCGGCAAATTCGTGAACATCGTCAATTATCAACACATCTATCATTTGGTAGAAGTGAATAAAATCATTGCGTGTATTGTTTCTAGAGGCTTCAGTATATTGTGTTTGAAAATTATGTGCTGTAACGTAAAGCACTGTTTTTTCTTGCATTTTTTCTTTTACCTCAATCCCGATTGCCTGTGCGAGATGCGTTTTACCGAGACCGGATCCACCATAAATTAATAGTGGATTAAAAGCTGTTCCGCCGGGATTTCCTGCAACAGCATAGCCGGCAGAGCGTGCAAGTCGGTTGCATTCTCCTTCAATAAAGTTTGAAAAAGAATGGATTGGGTTTAATTGTGGGTCAACAGTTAATTTTTTTAGTCCCGGAATTATAAATGGGTTCTTAATGCCTGGGTTATCGTCAATGCTGATGGGCATTGAAACGGGTTTGTTCCTAAGCTCTTTTTTTATGTTTGTAGCACCAGGCATCTTAACTGTATAAGGCTGTTTGTTGAAAAATGGATTGTTTTCCATCACAACATTATACTCAAGTTTTGCATCTGGACCAAGTTCTTTGCTTAATGTTTTTTTCAGCAAGTCAATATAGTGTTCTTCCAGATATTCATAAAAGAAAAGACTAGGGACTTGTATCATAAGAACATTATTTTCAAGCTTCACGGGAAAGATTGGTTCAAACCATGTTTTGAAAGTAATGCTTTGCACATTATCTTTTATGATTTGAAGACAACTGTTCCATACCTCTTCGTAATTCTTACTCATCTTGAAATATATATTTTATAGAGAAACTATCATTTTATTTGATGCAGCAATATTGTTATAAAAAATCTGAAAAAAAAAATAAATTTTATGATGTTTTTTCCAGAAATTAGCTATTAGATTTATTTTCAGGTTTATATTTTGTTAAGATTCTGAAATTATTATTAAAATGTTTATTTTCAGGTAATTAACAAATGTTTTGTGCTTTTGTTGTTCATTTTTAAGTTATTAACAGCAACTTGTTGATAAGTCTTAACTTGTTAATAATTTAAAAATAGTAATATATTTATCAAACTTTGACTTATAAAAGCTTTTATTAATGGTGTAAATATAATACGATCTCAATTATAAACAAAATTATTAACAATTATTTTA
This sequence comes from Bacteroidales bacterium, assembly GCA_036171035.1. Lineage (GTDB taxonomy): Bacteria > Bacteroidota > Bacteroidia > Bacteroidales > GWF2-35-48 > GWF2-35-48. Next base: position 11,660 of record JAVHQG010000204.1, on the reverse strand, counting down.
ATGAAATTTTAATTTTTTTTCGATTTCTCTAAATCGCAAATCTGAAACTTGTGATGTAATAATTTGATTGAAAAGAGGAAACAAAAGCTTTTATTTTTTCCCTTTACAAGTATTACAATAAATGTCTTTTACATCGGTATTGTCAAAAACCTGAAAGTTTAATTGTGTTGTGTTAATTAGTTTGCAAAATCTATTAGGATCAATTTTAGAGGCCTTTTCCATTGCTTTTGTAAAAAGTTCTGTAAACAGTCTCTGAGGCGTTTTTGTGCAAAGTGTAATGTACGTAAAAACCAGTTCGTCGAATACTTTTTCTTCATCAATAAATGGTTCTATAAGCTTTATTGCAAAATCATAATCCTTCTGCTCAATAAAAATATAGGCTAATTTTAATGAACTTTGCCAGTTTGATTCACTTATGTTAACAATTTTTTTTATTTTTTCCAGGCTGGCAATCATCTTTGGATGAGGTGTGGAAAGGGAATCGTAATAGTGAATAATTTTAAACTGATATTCGATATTCAAATTATCTACAGTGTTTTTGCTTAGTGTTGATGAATATAATCCATCTATCATTTTTTGACGTTCGTTCATTATTTTTTCTGAACCAATTTCTCCGAAAATGATGTCACAGTACAAATAATTATATAGTATGTAGGCATTGGTCGGATCAAGTTGTGTGAGTTTGCCAATTTTTGTATAGTCATCACTTGAGATTTCGCTATTGTTTATCCATTTTTCAAGCCATAGCTTGTTCATTAGAAGACCTGCATTGGCAAGTTCATTAGGTATAAGCATGTCGTCAATAATCTTGCTTCCATATTGTTTGTTAAATACTTTTTTGAAGATAAATTTTTGTATAGATAATGCGGTAGCAATATCTTTCTTCTTAACGGCTTTATTGAACATGCTTACAACAAATGGTTGTTCTTTTGGTCCGTTAATATCATATGTGATTTTCATCTCAACTTCGGCATACCGTTCTTTTGCAAGGATAGGCTCTAGTTTTTCATGTAATTTATTTTGCCGTATAAAGTCTTGTGCTTCCTGCACAGTTTTTTCAGATAAATAAGCATATTCAGAAGTTTTAATATCTTCTTTAAACATTTCCCAGTTGTCTTTTGTGATGATTTCTGTTTTAATATTATTTTTTTGTCTTGCTTCTAGGACTTTAATGATGCTTTGAGCTCTGTCTTTTTGAAGCAATGAGTTTTTTTCTTCAGTTCCTTCAATTGATGAATATGCAGTTACTTTAACTTCATTAATGTTATAGTCAGGTTCGTCAAGCTGTTTTAACAATGGTTCTATATCTTGTGCTTTATAGTCAATTTTGCTTCTTTCAAATGGAATTGTAAATTTTATATTAGAAGAAGTAACAGAAGGACTAAATTTAGGGATACCGTTTACAGAAATAGTATCAGCTAATAATTCTACTTTATTGGAATATTCAAGACCGGCTTCAACAACGTAAGAGCGCATAATGTTTTTGCATGCACGATGATCTTTTATGATAATTAAGTTCATTTCATAGTCGCCCTTTACATTATCAGGGAATTTCCCAATTTTTATTTCCAGTTCATCTTTCTTTTTATCTTTATTCAGATTTCGTTTAAATAGTTTTTTACTCCAATATCTTTTTATAAGGATTCCTTTGCTGGGTAAGGTGTTATCAATAATATTATCTCCTGTACACGGATATTGATCTTTTTGTACTACTTCAACAGCTAATCCGTCTCGAGAGTCTTTCAGAATCCTTGACAATTCTTTCATCCTATTTGTTTTAAAATAAATGAATCCGTCTCTCACGCTTAATCCTGTTTGCAAGTCAACAATGTCTCTGAATATGTCACATTTTTTGCAAATTTTATCTTCGAAAGGATACATCCCATAGAGTCGTGTGGAAAACGGTGCATCAAGTTCATTTCGCCTGTTGGCACCTGCATTGAGTGATTTATAATTACCAATAACCATTGAGACGTATATTTTTTTTCCTCTTTTGTCAATTTTTGCACCGATGCCGGCAAAGATATATTCAGGGTTAAGAAATATATCCATTGTTTTTTTTGTTCCCAACCATTTAAAATAAATATTATAAGCAAGTTCTGCGTATGATAATGTTGCATCGCCTTTCATTACAGGCTCTTTAGTCACAATTTCTAATGCGTTTACTGACCCTCCATAGAAAACCATTCGATCTTCAATCGTTTTTTTCTTTTTGTTGCTCTGCTCTGAGGTTGCTTCTTCTATTGTGGCCATATATTCAGCTTGATCTTCAGCAACTGTCTTTAGAATTTTTTGTGTTTTTAGATCCTCATGATTGTTAAATTGAAGCTGTTTGTTTATCCCTTGAAGAATGTAATATGAAAGTGTGTCAGAATTAAAAAATCGAAGATCTATTGATTTCCCTGATGCTCCTTTTAATTTATCTTGTGCAAATGTTATTGATGAAATCATCAATGACAACAATGTAGATGCTAAAAACAGATACTTAAACATATTCAAATAATTAACTTTTAAAGGTTACCAAAGTAGATAAAAAAATATTTTATTTAAAAAAAAATATGTATTTTTTATAAAAAGAAAAAAATGAACTTGTTTAAATTTGTAGAATATGCTGATATTTGCGTAGATATAAATAAAAATGTTAAAGTTCTGTTAATCATTTTAAGAACAGCAAAGTAAGGTTTAACTTTAGCAAATAATATATATCTGAAAAATAGTAATAGGTATTTTTAAGTTAAATTTATGAAAGATCGGACTGTAAGAATAATTATTTTTGTGTCGGCAATAGCACTTGTAGGTCTTGTTTTTATGCAGCTTTATTGGATATTAAATGCCTTTTCGCTTAATAAACAACAGTTCGATCATCGTGCTACACTTGCAATTAGTGACGCATTAAAAGATATTGAAAAAAGTGATCTTGGGCGACCAGATTCAACCAAAGGATGTTGTTTGTTCCCATGTGGAAACGATTCCTTGCAACCTGCATTTATTCAAACTGATGTTTTAGATTCTTTGTTAAAAGTGCATTTCACATTCCATAATCTCGACACTATTTATGATTTTGCTATTGTGAAATCTATTAATGATTCACTGCTTTATGCAAAAAAGAAAATCAATTTTAAAACAGAAACCGGTAAATGCCATAAAGCAGGTCTGTCAAAATCTAAGTATTTGGGTTGTTATAATGTTGAAGTACATTTTCCTAAAAAGAATGAGTTTATTCTTTTGCAGATGCTTTCGTGGTTAATTGCTTCGGTGCTTTTTATAATGGTAATTATTTTTAGTTTTTTATACATCATTATTACGATTGTGCGGCAAAAGAAGATATCTGAAATGAAAAATGATTTTATCAATAATATGACACACGAGCTGAAAACACCTATCTCTACTATTTCTATGGCGAGCGAAGTACTTCTTAAGTCCGATTCAGGGTTGTCTAAAGAAAGATCAGATAAATATGCTAAAATTATTTATGATGAAAATCTCAGGCTACATTTATTGGTTGATCGTGTGTTAAAAATCTCAGAGCTCGATAAAAAAAATTATAGCTTGCAAAAAGAATCAGTTGATTTTCATCGGCTCATTCGCTCAACAATATCTCAAATGTGCTTAGATCAAATTGGAAAATCGGTAAATATTATTTATAATTTACAAGCTAAAACCAATGAAGCTGTAGTTGATAAGATCCATATGACAAGTATTTTAAGTAACTTAATAGACAATGCTATTAAATATTCAGGCGATAATTCTGAAATTATTATTACTACATGCAACGTAAATAATGGAATCAGCGTCACTATTAAAGATAATGGAATCGGGATTAGTAAAGAACTACAGAAACACATTTTTGAAAAATTTTACAGGGTTCATACCGGAGATTTACATGACATCAAAGGGTTTGGCTTGGGATTGTATTATGTAAAAACATTAGTTGAGCTACATGAAGGAACAATATCTGTAAAAAGTGAGCTTGGAAAAGGTAGTGAGTTTATAGTTGTTATTCCATTTAAAACGGAAAATAATTAATGTATGATATATAATAAAGCAAGTATCCTGTTGGTTGAAGATGATGCAAACCTCGGGTTTATATTGAAGGATTATTTGGAAATGCTTAGCTATGTGGTTGATCTTAGAAAAAATGGGGTGGAAGGGTTGATAGGCTTTAAAGCAAAAGATTTCGACATATGCATTCTTGATATTATGATGCCATTGAAGGATGGTTTTACACTAGCATCTGAAATTCGTGAAATAAATAAAGATATTCCTATTGTATTTCTTTCGGCAAAGGAGATGAAAGAGGATAGAATTAAAGGGTTTAAAACCGGAGCGGATGATTATATCACGAAACCGTTTAGTACAGAAGAATTAAGTCTCCGAATTGAGGCAATACTCCGTCGGGTTAAAAAAACTGAAGAGCCCGTTTCAACAGAAATATTTTTCACATTAGGGAAATATACTTTTGACTATCCTAATCAGTTGCTTGCAATTAATAATGTAGTTACCAAGCTGACCAAAAAAGAATCTGAACTGCTGAAAATTTTATGCGAAAATCAAGATAAAATACTGAAACGTGAGATTGCATTAAAAAAAATTTGGGGCGAAGATGACTATTTTATGGGTAGAAGCATGGATGTATATATTACCAAGCTCAGAAAATATTTGAAAGAAGACAGCATGATTTCCATCAGTAACATCCATGGTACAGGGTTTAAGCTTGAAATCTTGCGCTAAAATGGGAGTTTAATTCTATAAAAAAATTTTTGTACAATAAATTTAATTTATACTTTGGCAGCAGTTTGAATTTTTTTTATGGAATTAAAGTTAGACTATTTCAAAATTGAATACAATAATGTAGCACCTGCCAAAGGAAAGATTTTAATATCAGAACCTTTTTTACAGGATGCCTATTTTAATCGATCTGTTGTGTTGATTACGTCTGATCAGGACGGGTTTGTTGGCTTTGTTCTGAATAAATTTGCTGAGTTTTCTGTACACGAAACTGTTAAAGGATTTCCTGAATTTAATGCTAAAATTTCTATAGGCGGGCCTGTTCGGGTTGATACCATTCATTTTATTCATACGCTTGGTGAAGCTATACCAGAGTCTGTACCCTTGATAGATAATTTATGGTGGGGTGGCGACTTTGAGCATCTGCGAAAACTTGTCGCTGAAGGTTTTGTTTCTGAAAATCAAGTTCGGTTTTTTCTTGGATATTCAGGATGGGATTCCCAACAGCTAGAAAGAGAATTAGTGGAAAATTCATGGCTTGTTGCAGATTTAAACGCTGAAACAATTATGAATAGTGAGCAAAACATTTGGAAGCAAACACTAGATGGTCTTGGCAGTAAATATCGTTTGTGGTCAGAGTTTCCTGAAAATCCTACTTTAAATTAAATATTTTCTCGTTTAATTTGAGGAGGATAGATGCTGACGCATCATGAAAAAAACGTTTGTTTCCAAATCCTAACACCCACTGAATCCCTTTAACTGCATTGGTTAAAAAAATTTCATCAACGTTCTGTATATAATCAAGTGAAATAGAAACATTATCAGTAACGTAATAGTTCATTGATTTCGCAATTTCTATGATATTGTTACGCATTACTCCATTGATGCAGCCATCTGCAATTGGTGGTGTTGAAATGTGTGATCCACGTACAAGAAAAATATTTGAACTGATGGTTTCAACAATAATTTCCTGTTCATTTAAAATGATGCAATCATCAAGATGTTGTGCTTTCTTAAACAGACCAGCCATTACAAATAACATGGAATTGGCTGTTTTAAGAGACGAAAGTTTGTTGATAGGCTTATAAATATCCTTAAAAATTCCCAGTTGTAGCCCTTTCTCCTGAAATCCATACTGTATGTTCTCCAATTCCTGAGTTTCAATTAAAAATGAAATATTATTTGTATCAGGCGTATAATATCCTCCGCTATTCCTATAAATGCTCAATCTGATGCGGGATCCTTTATAAATGCGATTTTTTTTAAGTAGTGAAATAATTTGATTATGCAAAAACTCTTGGCTCATCATGGTAGGCATGCACATACCTAATTTCTGCATACTTTCGGATAAACGTTTGTAATGATGGGCAAAAAAATGTACTTCATCTTGATAGGCGTGCATGGTTTCAAACAAAGCGTCACCATAACAAAAAGCTCTGTTGTTGTGCATTACAGATGGAGTGGACGCTTCAAAAAAAGCTCCATTTACATTGATATGTTTAACCTTTATTGTCATTTGCTGTTCAGTCTGCAAATCTATAATTTATTCTCGCCACTTAAACAAAGTGACCTTGAAAATACACTAAATTTATAGATACAGGGCTTAAATTGCCTTGATATTTGTTGCATTGAAGTTTTTATACTTTTCTTGCATTTTTGAAATATTATAATATGATTTGTTTTTGTTTTTTTCAAATCGTTAAAATTCATTAGGTTTGTTGCTTTTATTAATCATCGAAAATTTGTTATTATGTACAGAACACACACTTGCGGAGAGCTTACACTAAAAAATAAAGATATCACAACTACATTATGTGGATGGGTTCAGCGAATCCGGGATAAAGGCGGAATGATTTGGATTGATTTGCGCGATCGGTATGGCATAACTCAACTGGTTTTTGAAGAAGGGAAGTGTGAGTTGGCATTGATAGAAATGGTTAAGAAACTGGGTCGCGAATTTGTGATTCAGGTTACGGGAACTGTTATTGAGCGGTTTTCGAAAAATCCAAACATGCCAACAGGTGAAATAGAGATACAAGTTCGTACGCTGAATATCCTCAATCAGTCTGAAACACCACCATTTACCATTGAAGATAATTCAGATGGAGGAGAAGAACTTCGCATGAAATATCGCTATCTTGATTTACGTCGAAATCCTGTTAAAAAAGCCTTGGAATTGCGCCATAAAATAGCAGCAGAAACAAGAAAATATCTTGATTCTATTGATTTTATCGAAATTGAAACACCATATCTAATTAAATCAACTCCCGAAGGAGCAAGAGATTTTGTTGTTCCATCGAGAATGAATGTAGGAGAGTTTTATGCGCTCCCACAGTCTCCACAAACGTTTAAGCAATTGTTGATGGTTGCCGGCTATGACCGATATTTTCAGATTGTTCGTTGCTTTCGCGATGAAGATTTGCGTGCAGACAGGCAGCCTGAATTTACACAGATTGATTGCGAAATGTCTTTTGTTGAACAAGATGATATTCTTAAAACTTTTGAAGGATTGATAGTGCATCTTTTTAAAGAAGTTAAAAATGTTGACATCGCTGAAATGCCTAGAATGAAGTATGCTGATGCTATGAGGTTTTATGGGAGCGATAAGCCGGATATCCGTTTTGGGATGAAGTTTGTGGAATTAAATGATGTTGCAAAAGGGATGAATTTTAAAGTGTTTGATGATGCTGAACTAGTTGTTGGAATCTGCGTTCCGGGGTACTCTGAATATACACGAAAGCAAATAGATGAACTCACGGAATTTGTGAAACGTCCACAGGTGGGTGCAACAGGTCTCGTATTTGCAAAAATTAATCTTGATGGGTCAATAAAATCTAGCGTTGATAAATTTTATGACACAGCAGCTTTGCAGAAATGGGTTGATGCCTTTGGTGCAAAATCTGGTGATCTGTTATTGATTCTTGCAGGGGCAAAAGAGAAAACGCAAAAGGCTCTCTCTGAATTAAGATTAGAAATGGGCAATAGGCTTGGATATAGGAATAACAATGTGTTTGCTCCACTTTGGGTGATTGATTTTCCACTACTCGAATGGGATGAGGAAACAAATAGATTTTATGCCAAGCATCATCCGTTTACAGCCCCGAAACCTGAACATATATCGTTGTTGGAAACTGATCCGGGATCAGTATATGCAAATGCTTATGATATGGTCATTAATGGTGTTGAAGTTGGGGGTGGATCTATCCGAATTTATGATCGCTTACTTCAACAAAAAATGTTTCGTATTCTTGGATTTAGTGACGAAGAAGCTGAGAACCAGTTTGGCTTTCTGATGAATGCCTTTCGATTTGGAGCTCCTCCTCATGGTGGGATTGCTTTTGGCTTTGACCGTCTTTCTTCATTGTTTGGCGGCAGCGAATCTATCAGGGATTATATTGCATTCCCCAAAAATAATTCAGGTAGAGATGTGATGATTGATTCTCCTTCAAAAATCGCTGATGAACAATTGAAAGAGTTGAGTATTTCTTTAACTACTTTGCCAAAATAAATACCTTGAGTGTAAAAGGTTTAAAGGTAAAAAGACTTAGGCTCTTGGTGAGAAATAATGGAGCTAAATGTTTTTTAGGAATTTATCGTTTTTTTGTTTCGTTGTGTACTCGTAATGTAAGATAACCTGCTTCTGCAATTGTACCTGCTATAGCGATAAATCCATGTTCTTTCATAATAATGAAGGATTCTTTTCCCAAAATTTTATTTACACTATTAATAAGTTCCATGCTTCCATATGACTCATATTGTAGCGTTTCCGGTATGTTTAGTTTTGCTGCGGCTTGTAAAATGACTTCGCTATGACCGTGGAATATTGCATTGACATACGGGCGTTGTTTGTAAATTGCATCGTGCAGCCTGCTTTCCGACGATGGTTCACGGATTCCTTTTGCATAAACGATTCCTCTTTCAATATCACATTCGGTTATTGTTACGAAGCTATCATCTGCAAGTGAATTTTTTAACTCGATTTTTGAACCGGTGATGATAAATTGATCTTCTCCCTTGTTGATTCTGAAACTTAAATTGCCGGCAGAGCCTGTTTCATATGAGGGAGCTAGAGCTCTTTCTGCAAAAACTTTTGCCCAATGTTTCATCTGGATAAGCCGTTCATCTTTGGGAATTTGATTTCCAATAAATACAGTTTTAAATTTTACCCCTTCGTAGATTTCGCTCATAATTACTTAATTTTTTTTGCGACACACCATAAATGTTCAGTTGTCCTAACAAATATCTGATTACTTGTGGGAGCCACAGATGCATATATTGGTTCCGGTAATTTGTTTTCAGATATTTTTCTAAAAACGTTCTCTGCTGCTATGATTGTGGTAAGCCCTGAGGTGCTGCTAAAGTAAATATTCCCATTTATCAAAGTACACGAGGTCATATATATTCCATTGAGCTTTTTGCTCCATAATATGTTCCCATTGATGGCGTCTAAACATGTGGCATGACCATCATTAGCAATCATAAACAGCATATTTTTAGAATACACCGGAGAAGAACAAATAGGTCCCTTGTGATTTAATTTTGCAGCCCATATCATTGGTTCTGTTCCTTCTATTAGATTCGATAAGCTCAATGCATAAAATTTATCGCGATCGGGTGCAAATAGTGTATCTCCATGAGAAATGATTGATGCAACAAGTTGCCCAATTGAATGACTTAAAGGATAATTACATAGTTCCTTTCCGGAAATTGCATCATAGGCATTGATACCATACATTCCCCATGTGATGATTACATCTTTGCCATTAACTTTTTTGATTGTTGGTGTTCTGTATGCTGCATGATTATTGGTCCAAGGTTTACGATTCGTTTTCCATTTCTGTTTCCCGGTTTTATAATCAATTGCTGTAATGTAGGGAGCTTTAGGCATATCGTTTAAGATAATTATCGCATCGTTACTTTCCATGGGGGATGCTGCAACGCCGTGTATATCTTCAAAAGGCAAATTTTTATTTTCCCAGACAATATTTCCTTCCATATCCAAACAAAGTAATCCTGGCGATCCAAAATATGCATAGATTAAATTGTTATAGATAATTGGAGTAGGAGATGCGGGCGAATTTTCAGGATGTATGATTGATTGGTTCCCTTGCAATGCTTCTTTGATCCATTTTATTTTACCGGAATTTTGATCGATACAGACAACTGCTCTCACATATTCACGGAATCCTGTTAAATAATTTTTGTTGATGAAAACTAATAATGTAAGTCCAATTATTCCAAATGAAATCCAATATAATTTTTTTTCTTGTGGACGAAAGATGTTGCTGATATAAAAAAATATCCATATTGCAAGGCTTGTAAACACAATACCCATGAATATGTTGCTATCCCTAAAATAAATATCCAATAATGGGATATTAAAATGTTCTGAAGGATTTGAGTAGCGGAGTATTCGATAAATACCGATACCATATAGACCTATAATAAAAGCACTACTTGATCCTAAAATAAGTATGCTTAAAGTGAAATATGATTTATGTTTTGAGGAAATTGATTTATTATATTGCAATGGTTTCCGCTTGTAAAAAAATAATGAAATAATAATAATTATCGCAATAATTAATGGAAGTATTCCTGATTTTATTGAGATTTCAACAAATGATCCATCTCCTGTAAGCGAGTAATATTCTGGTATTGGTCGGAGTAAAAGTATAAAAGCTGAAAATAATATTGAATAAATAATCAGACATATTTGAATCCATAATTTATTATTAATTGTGTAAGTAATCAGCATAATGCACAGTGAGACAATTGTCCCGGATAAAAACCAACGGCTTGTTTGTGTGATGTGATCGGCATTGTCATTAATATGGAAAATTATTCCTGTGAGCGAATAATACAAAACAAAACCAAGTATGAAGCTAAATCCCCAGATGTTTATCAGATTTAGTGTTGTGATTTTTTTATTTTTATACACTAAACGAATAAGGAAATAAAGGAAAGACAGGAACACGAATAATGATAGACCAATAATCAAGAATTTTATTACTTTTTTTAGAATAATATTTTTTTCTTGATAGTAGGCTGTTGTAACAATAATGCTTTTCCCTGCAATGATTGGCGATGAATGTCCTTTTCCCGGGATTGCTGTTTTCCATGCAATATTTTTATGAGAAGACCAATGTGTTGGACTTGTTGAGGATTCCAAGACACCTTCTTTTTCTATGCCTCGCCAACCTTGCCATGAGTTTTGTGAATCTTGAGAAAAAACGGTTGTATGAAATAATATTAGAAGAAGGCATGAGTACATTAAGTAGCAGATTCTTGCAGGTAACAATTTCAGCAATGAATATAACTTTTTTTTGCACATCTTAATTCAATAGTATTTTTGACATTATTGTATTTTTAATCCTATCACTAACACATTATTCGTTTGGCGTTTGTCGCACTTCCAATCTGCAAACTCCTTAGAAAACAGGCACATTTGCTTCATCATTACATCTTCAATCTGCTTAAAAATGATTTGTTTTTCTTGATATTTGCTTCAGCAAAATTCCTTTTTGTGTTATAATAATTTAGCATGGCAAGTAATAATAATGCTTCCAACAATCGGGATTAGTATGTTTATAATAAGTTGTCTGAAAATGGTCGTTTTTTTCATTTTTATTGTAAGTTTGGACAAATATATGACATTTTTTCAGTTGATTAAAATTATGAGGATTTCTAACGAATGATATGATAATAAGTATTTTTCTTTAGCCTGAATAATTCATAAATTTTGGGATACTTTGAGCAAACCTTTGTGTGCCTTAATGGTCAATTTTTTTATCACAAAGTAATACGAAGTATATCAATAGGAAACACAACGATAAATTATAAAGTGTTATACTATTTCATGAATTAATCAGATTTAATAACTAACATTTCTCACTTGCAATAGTATCGTAAACACTGACCCGAAGGGTCAAATA
>JAVHQG010000203.1:0-3209 GCA_036171035.1 Bacteroidales bacterium | reverse complement strand
CGGAAATCAAACAAATGATTGAACAAGGTAAGACCAAAATCATTGAATATTTCAATTCAAAATGCGACTTCATTATTAAAGAAGCAAAAACAATGGCAGACCAGAAAAAATTTGGTGATGCGATTTATAAATTAACCAGTATTCCTGATGTTTGCAAAGAATGCTTCAATAAAGCTATGGACAATGTGAAGCCAATTTACCAAATGTATATGGACGATAAATGTAATAAAGATCTAGCAATGGCAAAAACAACATGGGGCGGAACATTAAACTATGACGGAGCAGTTGCTGCACAATCATATTTAGCTGGAATTACACCAGATGCAAAATGCTACAACGAAGCACAGGAACTGGTAAAAGAAATTAAAGCTAAAGTTTTTGGCGACCAGAAAAAAGAATGGGAATTTGCTTTGATGGTTTATAAAGATGGTGTTGATCTGCAAAAACAGACGATTCAGGCATACAAAGAAGTTGGTATTGCTCAAGCAGAAAATCAACCATCAGTTGTGTATGATGTAGCTTTCTTGTGGTAATTTTTTTTGAAAAATAAAAAGAAAAGGCTGTCCTATAAAGGTCAGCTTTTTTTTTGCCTGCAAAATATAACTATCTTTGTTTATTCAATTTATCTCTGAATAACATTTTTATGAATTTATTACCAAACGAACTAATCGAACAACGTATATTCTCTATACGAGGGATTAGAGTTATGATAGACAGAGACTTTGCCGATTTGTATGAGGTAGAAACAAAATATTTAAACAGACAAGTTAAACGAAAAATTGAACATTTTCCAGATGAATTTATATTCCAATTATCTATTGAAGAAAAAAATGAACAGGTAACAAATTGGCACCGGTTTAACTCGATGAAACACATAACAAGTCTTCCTTATGTATTCTTTGAAAATTGCGTTGCAATGCTTTACTGTGTACTAAAAAGCAAACGTGCAATCAAAATGAGTATTAATGTTATCAAAACTTTTATCAAACTTAGATAACTAGTTCTTGTAAGAAAACTCAGTGTCAGATAAGAAAACGTCAAGAATGAGGCTTTCGTAGTTTTGAAAATCAAGGAGTTTACTTTTGTAAATGACTGTTTTCAAAACTAGAGTAACGAAATTATTGGCGTGTTCTTGCTGACACTAACTAATAGCAACAAATAAAGAATTTTTTGAGAAAATCGAAAAACTTGATTCCAAGTACGATAAACAATTTTAAATTGTTTTTGAGGCTATTAAAGAATTAATAAATAAGAAAAACGAACCGTTAAAACCAATAGGATATAAAGTTAACAGAAAAGCCTAAATATATCATGATTCTATTCGACGAGATAATATTTGGACCAGTTAAAAGCAGACGACTCGGCATTTCACTGGGCATTAATCTACTGCCAACAAACAGCAAATTCTGCAACTTTAATTGTATTTATTGTGAATGTGGATTATCTGAAAACATTGATGCTGTCGGCAAAGTGCTTCCCTCGTGCGAGGCAATAAAAAAGGCACTTGAAAATAAGTTGCAGCAGATGATAGAAAAAAATGAAAAACTTGATGCAATAACATTTGCCGGAAACGGAGAACCAACCATACACCCTGAATTTGCTGCAATTATTGATGACACGATAAATGCTCGCAATAAATATTACCCTAAAGTCGCAATTACTGTGCTTTCTAATGCCACCATGCTCCACAAAGACACAATTGTTTCTGCTTTAAAAAAAATTGAAAAATGCTATCTTAAAATTGATTCCGGCGTTGAAGAAACATTGAAAAAAATAAACCAGCCTGCACCAAATTATTCTTTAAGCCGAGTAATAGAAAATTTACAGAAATTTAAGGGAAATTTTATTTTGCAAACCATGTTTACACGAGGGGAAATAAAAAATGAGATTATTGACAATACTACTGTTGATGAGATTTCGGCATGGCTCAGCATCATTCAAAAGACAAAACCTAAATTAGTTTCAATTTATTCCATACAGAGAATTCCACCATATAAAAGTTTAGAAATTGTTCCACCAGAAGAACTCGAAATAATTGCACAAAAAGTAAGAAATTTAGGAATTGAAATTGAAGTTGCAAAATAGAATATTAGTGTGTCCGCTAGATTGGGGATTAGGTCATGCAAGCCGCATGATACCTGTGATTTATTCATTAATTAAACACGAGTTTGATGTTGTTATTGCAGCTGATAAATATCCGTTACAACTACTTAAAAAGGAATTTCCGCAGCTTCAATTTATTGTTTTCCCATCAGTGTCGATCGCATATTCAAAAAAAAACTCACAGATATTTAGCATGTTAAAGCAGGCACCACTATTGCTTTGGCAAATATTAAAAGAGCATAGAAAATTAAATAAAATCATAGCTGATAATGATATTGACATCGTTCTTTCAGACAATCGGTATGGGCTTTGGAATATTACTGTACAATCGATTTTTTTGACCCATCAGATAAATATCATGATGCCTAAAGGGTGGTCGTTTTTTAAAGCACTTATTGATTTGTTCAATCTATCTTTTATTAAAAAATATGATCAATGCTGGGTGCCTGATTTAGACGGTGAAATAAATGTTTCAGGAGATTTGTCACACAAGCTATCATTACCTGCAAATGCATATTTTGTGGGATTATTATCAAGATTCACAAAATTAAAAACAGATGAGTCTTTTGATCAAACAACTGATGTACTTGTGATTTTATCAGGACCTGAGCCACAACGAAGTATTTTTGAGGAACAAATAAAAAAGGAATTATGCAATTCAACATATTCCGCAATCATTGTTGGAGGAACGCCCGGAGATGAAATAAGAAATTTTGTAGCGGATAAAATCATTAAAGTCCCTCATCTTGATACGGAGGGGATGAGGCGTGCAATTCTTTCTTCAAAAAACATTATTTGTCGATCGGGTTATTCTTCTATTATGGATTTTATTGCTCTGAAAAAAACAGCTTTCCTTGTACCAACTCCGGGACAGACAGAGCAAGAATATCTTGCAGCGTATATGACAAAAAGAGAGTGGTTTTGTAGTTGTAGTCAAGCTGATTTTAATCTAAATAAGGCGATAGAGAAAATACAAATGCTACATCCTGTTTTTCCTGATTTTAATGAGGATTTATTGCATAAAGCTGTTTCTGCCATTACACACGAAAATACTAATTAGTTCTTGTAAGAAAACTCAGTGTCAGATAAGAAAATGTCAAGAATGA
>JAVHQG010000202.1:1527-3217 GCA_036171035.1 Bacteroidales bacterium | reverse complement strand
GCATTCAACAAAATTTTCGTACATACAAGCCCAAACTGTGTGCGTAAAACATTCAACATTCAACATTCAACATTTTCTTCTTTTTCATCCAGCCCATCCTTCTCTATCAAGGCTTCTATATTGGATTGCTTCAGCCAAATGTTGTGTTTGAATATCTTCACTTCTTTCAAGGTCAGCAATTGTTCGCGCCACTTTTAAAATCCTGTCATATGCTCTTGCCGAAAGCCCCAGCCGATCCATTGCAGTTTTCAGCAAAGTTTGTCCTGTCTCATTAATTTTACAATATTCCTTTAATTGTTTTGACGACATCTGCGCATTACAAAAAACATCTTTTTTATTTTGAAAACGTTTTTCTTGAACAGCTCTGGCATCAACAACTCTCTTTCTAATTTTTTCACTTAATTCCGATGGACGAGATTCAGATAATTTCTCAAATGGTACAGGAACTACCTCCAAATGAATATCAATTCTATCAAGCAAAGGTCCTGATATTTTACTCAAATATTTTTGAACAATCCCCGGTGCACAAACGCATTCTCTCTCGGGATGATTGTAAAAACCACAAGGACACGGATTCATAGAAGCCACCAACATAAAACTTGCCGGATATTCCACGGAAGATTTCGCACGTGAAATCGTTACAACTCTATCTTCAAGTGGTTGCCTCATCACCTCAAGAACAGTTCTCTTAAACTCAGGTAATTCATCTAAAAACAATACACCATTATGAGCAAGTGAAATTTCTCCAGGTTGAGGGAATGTCCCACCACCAACAAGTGCAACATCTGAAATGGTATGATGTGGGGAACGAAACGGTCGAACGGTTAACAAAGAGGTGTCTCTGTTTATTCGACCTGCAACCGAATGAATCTTTGTTGTTTCTAGAGCTTCACCAAGTGATAAAGGTGGAAGAATCGTAGGAATCCTTTTTGCCAACATTGTTTTCCCTGCACCCGGAGGTCCAATTAAGATAATATTATGACCACCTGCAGCAGCTACTTCTAGTGCCCGTTTCACATTTTCCTGTCCTTTTACATCTGCAAAATCTATTTCATAGTTATTAATCCCTTTATAAAATTCATCGTTAATATCTATTCTTGTTGGCTCAATCTCAATGTCTCCATTAAAAAAATCAATTACTTCTTTAATATTTTTTACTCCCAAAACATCTAGTTCACCAACCACGGCTGCTTCTCTCGCATTTGTTTCAGGAAGGATAATCCCTTTAAATTTTTCTTTTTGTGCTTGTACAGCCATCGGTAAAATCCCTTTTACAGAATTTAGACTTCCATCTAACGATAATTCTCCGACAATAATATAATTTTCAATTCCTTCGCATTTAATCTGTTCTGAAGCGGCCAGTATCCCTATTGCAATTGTAAGATCATATGCAGAGCCTTCTTTTCGTAAATCAGCCGGTGCCATATTAATAACAACTTTTTTTCCGGGAATTTTATAGTCATATTGCCGAAGTGCCGAGTCAATCCGCTGCTGACTTTCTTTTACAGCATTATCAGCTAGTCCTACAAGAAAAAAGTTCACACCCTGCGACACATTTACTTCAACAGTAACCGTTATTGCACCAATCCCGTGAACTGTACTCCCGTAAGTTTTTACTAACATCGTTTATGATTTAACATTTTTACAACATTTAACATTTTATTCACCGCTAAGTCGCTAAGTCGCTAAG
>JAVHQG010000202.1:0-1427 GCA_036171035.1 Bacteroidales bacterium | reverse complement strand
ACATTTAACATCCAACATTTTATTCACCGCTAAGTCGCTAAGGCGCTAAGGCACTTTCAACTTTTAACTTTCAACATTTAACATCCAACATTTTATTCACCGCTAAGTCGCTAAGTCGCTAAGGCACTTTCAACTTTTAACTTTCAACATTTTATTCACCGCTAAGTCGCTAAGGCGCTAAGGCACTTTTTAACATTCAACATTCAACATTTTCTCAACACAATTCACAATTGAATGAATGATTAGTATGTGTAATTCCTGAATTCTATCGGAAAAACCCTGATGAAGAACCCTGATTTCAACATCGCAAAACGAAGCCAGCTTCCCTCCGCTATTACCCGTTAATCCTATCACGAACATACCTTTTGCCTTCGCCGTTTCAGCCGCTTTCACAACATTTACGGAATTTCCACTTGTGCTGATAGCAAATAAAACATCTCCATTTTTACCGAACCCATCAACAAATCTTGAAAACACATGATCAAATCCATAATCATTTGCGGTACATGTAATATATGCCGGATCTGAAATTGCAATAGCAGGCAACGGATGCCTATTGTTTTTATATCTGCCACTAAACTCTTCAGCAAAGTGCATGGCATCTGTCATGGAACCACCATTGCCACATACAATCAGTTTATTACCATTTGTAAAGGCTTTAGCTATTGCATTGCTGCATTGCTCTATAGTAGCGAAATTCTTATCTTCATTGATAAATAGTGAAAGAACTTTTTGTGCCTCTAAAAATTCTACTTTAGTTATTCTCATCCGCAAATTTGTTCAAGTTGATTCATGAGTCAAATATAAATTTCTGTAAATATACACAAGCTGTATTAAAAAAAAAATTCTGCCTTGTTATACAGCAGAACCTTATTATTTTTCAAGTGTTTTAATAGTTTATTTTATTCCCAAAACAAATTCAAGACAGTCTGTTTAAAACGGATATTAAAAGCATTTTTTCGGTAATATCAAGGGTTACAGCGATTTTTTTTATTTTTATCGTTACTACACGATTATTTGCTAAATAAATAAAAATTATACAGCAAACCCTTATAAAATATAGAAAAGTGAGTTTAAAATCTTTTCAAAATTACTCTGCGGCAATCTTTCAAAGTATTCAATAACCGCAAGTGAAATTATTACCCTTCGAACCACTCAGGGTGAAAATTGTTAAATTGATAAATAGTTAAAAAGCCCGAACAGCACGAACATAGGCTGTGATGAACTTACCGTTGACGAGCTGGTAGCCATTGGTGAAGTTATGTTGCCACGCACCGTAATCATCGGACTCGCTGGAACTCCAATAGTAGTAACTAGCAAAACCGCCAACCACGCCTCGATTAATATACAGCGAATTCAACTCGTCTTTACTCGGCAGGTACCAATCGCTATAACCGCCTAAAACTAAATCGGCACACAACTTTGCT